>CAXEUS010000001.1:0-7081 GCA_963999385.1 uncultured Candidatus Poseidoniales archaeon
ATCAATTGGGGAGAGGAGGGCGGAGTCATCTCCCCCGGGGGCGTCGGCTTCGATATCAACTGCGGCGTCAGGCTATGTACCACTGACATCGAAATCTCCGACCTGCCTGACCTCAAGGGCCTTGCGCGCAGGTTGGCGAACAGGATACCTGCCGGCGTCTCGTCGAAAGGCGGTGCACAACTCGACGAGGGGGATCTGCAACAGGTACTCGACGAGGGTGCGAAGGCGGCAGCGGACCTGGGGCTAGGATTTCACGAGGACTTGGAAGCCATCGAATCCAACGGGCAACTGGAAGGTGGTAGTGAACTCAGTCAGCGGGCTATGAAGCGTGGCTCGAAGGCCTTGGGTACCCTAGGAAGTGGGAATCATTTCTGCGAATTGCAAGTGGTCGAACGCATTGAGGATGAAGCGGCTGCGGCGGCATTCGGCTTGAGGCTGGGGCAGGTGTGCGCCATGATTCACACCGGATCACGCGGATTGGGGCACCAGGTGTGCAGCGACCATGTCTCTGCAATCGAATCTGAATATCGCGGACGAGAGGATGCGTGGCACTCAGACAGATGGGACATCACGCTCCCGGACAGACAATTGGCGGCGGCGCCATTCCACAGTAAGGAGGGTCAAGCTTACTTCCAAGCCATGCAGTCCGCAGGCAACTACGCCTTCGCAAACCGTTCGGCACTCACACAGAATCTCAGAGAGACGCTGAGAAAGCATATCGGAGGTGCCGATGCCGAAGTAGACGTGCTCTACGACGTATGCCACAACATCGCCAAGGTCGAAGAGCACGAGGTGCATGGAGTCAGTTGCAACTGCTGCGTACACCGTAAAGGGGCCACCAGATCACTTGGCGGGGACCATCCCGAACTCGCAAGCCGATTCGCAGGGGTCGGCCAACCGGTGTTGGTTCCTGGTGACATGGGGACAGCATCCTGGATTCTAGCAGGTCCCGAAGTTGGTGGTAATCGGGCCTTCTCCTCCTCTTGCCACGGAGCAGGGCGGCGCCTATCTCGCTCTGCCGCTCGCCGTGATGTTGACAGCCAGCAACTGCGACAGTCTCTACTGGACAAGGGCATCCACATACACGCCCGAACACCTAACGTACTATCCGAAGAGGCTCCTGAAGCGTACAAGGACGTCGACGATGTAATTCGCCTGACCGCAGGTGCCAACCTAGCCCGACCAGTAGCGAGAATGCGACCATTGGCGGTCATCAAGGGATGACGTTAGTGGGGCATTGTGGCAACTTAGCATCTGTTGCCACGGGTGGATTCTGAACCGTCCGGGAACTGATTTTCCGGGCAGCAACATAGGCAACGCAGGTCCACCAGAGAACCTCCAAGAGAGCGAGGGCCATCCCCAATGCTAATCCGACTTCGGTATTGATCGAGTCAATACCTGTTATGCCGGATGCTTGGTTCCACGCCTCTCCCATGCTGGTCATTAGTTGCCAGTTATCTCCTCATTCACATGCAATAGCCCTTTCTGGGCTGGTTTGGAATCTGTGGTGCAGCACCGCTCTGGATGCCGTCCGCTTCCTCCATGATTATCGTCAATAGAGTGGATACGAGTTTGCGTAATTCCTCCACATCGTCCTGAAGTTGTTCAACCTCGGCCTCTACCATTTCCTTCCGTTCATTATCACCTGTGCTAGACATCGCATCCCATCCTGAGGAATCTCTTCCTCGGCGAGCCAGCCATTCGCGCAAGCATATAATGTTTACAATAGTCTAGAATCCGGCGCGCGTGTTTCCGCGCGTTCTCTTTCCCCCCGTGTAGCGAAACCGTTGTCGCGCGAGGATGTGAGTCGATATGGGCGGAGAACATGCGCGCAATCACGCGGCAAATTAGTGTAGAATCTTTGATTGCGCGCGAAAACGCGCGATAATACCGAAAATACGGATCACTGATTCTCGTCTCGGAATGCTACCAACTGCGCAACTGACCATCCATTCTCTCGATAATTGAGCAGAGTATCATCGGGCCACCCTGGTAACTGTTCCCGAGCGAGGGAGAGCCAGTCAGCGGTTGACTCTGGTTCATCATCTGGTGGAGTCTCTCCAGGCTGAGGGGCGTCGACAGGGATTGGTTCTGGTGGATTCTCTTCCCGATAGGCGACCAACTGCTCAATCGACCATCCATCCTCATGATAGCCCAGTAAGATGTCGTCATCCCAACCGGGCAACTGTTCTCTGGCGCTGATTATCCAGTCATCTGCAGACTCCGGTTCAACCGCCGGTGGCGTCTGCTCGGGTAGTGGTGCATCGGCGGGTATGGGTGCTGACGGGCTGGATGCAGCCTCGGGTACGGAATCGAGCATCTCGGTCGCTATTGCTTCGGCTTCTTCCCATGCATCCTCGTCATCCCAATCCTCACGCTGCCGCATCATCACCGCAGCGACGGCAATGATGCTTCCGAGTAGAATTATTCCCAGTAGTAGAACCACTAGTCCGACACTTGCTTCGGTACCCATTAGTCCTCCACTACCCTCTTCCTTTTGCACGTCTATCTGTGGGTCAACAGCAATCATGTTGCCTTCATCATCATTGAGCATGATGTAGAGGTCTGGCTTACCTGTGTCCCATGCCTGCCATGTGAAGGTCAATTCCTGCTTCTGGCCGGGGGTCATGTTAGCAACCCATTGACTATCGTAAATCTGGTGCTGACCATTATCCAACTCTTCCAAGAATGTCACGTTCACCGTGCCCATCGAGGTCCCTACGTTGCGCAATGTGACCTTGATGACCACGTCCTCATTCACTTGTGGCTTCTCTGGACTGACCTCGAACTTGTCCACCTGGGGGTCAAACACGCGAATGAGTAACTGGGGAGCACGGGGGGTATCGGCGGTTCCATCGCCGAACAACTCGTTGCCCGCTAGATCATGTCCTTCCAACCAGATAGCTAGTTGATCCCCTGATTGCAAGGTTACGTCAGCCGGAGGAGTCAGGTTGACATCTCCTGAATATGTCCAGATGTCGCCGATGTGCGATTCGAGTGGAATTACATGATATCCACCTGAATCGACGATTGGTAACACTCCACGCAGGTAGACCCAGCGCACGATGAGGCCTTCGTTCTCGGGCATACCGCCCACTTCGATGACATTCACCCTCACGAGTACGCTATCCAACCGGTCGGTCTCCACGGCGGTCAGGATTCCTGGCGCGAACTCTAGGACAGGGGGTGTGCTATCGATGGACAGCGAGATATCGAGATTAGGCACACTGGTGACAGCACCGGGAATATTGAGGATGTCGATGGTGACGGGTAGGGCATTGAGGGATGGGTAACCAACGGGGACCGACATCGACAGGTTGAACTCCGCTTGGGCCAGATTGATGGTTCTCGATTCAGTGACTCCATTGGCAGACATCACTGCGAACAGTTGGAGGCCATCGGGAATCTCAGGCAAGGGTGTCCCTGAACCGGCATAGACCACGGTACCAGTGATGGCGAACATGTCGCCCTTGCCCAGATACAGACGGACGGGGTCGGATTGTGAGAGCGGGTCGGTGAGGTCATGGAGCATGCTTACGTCGGCGGTCAATTGGTGATCCAACTTCCAGCGCAGGGTGCCGATGTTGTTCTCCGATACCACGATATGCGTGTCGTCGATAATCTGTACCGCCGGCATCATCCAGTTGTTGCTGAATGCGTTTGGAAAGTCCCAGTCGACAACGAAAGTAATCTCGACTAGAGAGATAGATTCGGACACCTCAGTGATGCTACCAGAGATGGGAGTTAGGAAGCTGTTCTGTGCTCCCGTGAGTACCTGTTCGCGCGGGTCGAAGTGCAACTCACCAATCGGTGCCGAAGGCACTCCTGTAAGGAACACTATGATGTCGTCGAGCGTCCTGATTCCATTCGTATCCTCCACTTGCATGGAGATGGTGTGCTGTTGACCAGCGAGCAGGTAGTCTCCTACTGTATTCAGTGAAAGGGTGGAGGTATCCAGAGAGGTGGGTGTCCCAACTCCAATCACAACAGTGGCCTTGTCCTCATCCAGACCGGGGGAGCCGCTATCGACGTACTGATGGCCCGCCCAATCGGTACCCTCTATCCAAAGGCTGACATCCCCGTTGCTTGGAACCTCTGACACGGAGAAACTGTCGAACAGAACCGTCTGCTCGTTACTCGTACCCGCCATGGACAACTGTTGCATCGTCGTCTGGTACTCGTCGACATCAGGGGTGCCATCTTGATTGGTATCGTCCATTCCCTCACGCCAGTAGTGTAAGGCAACCTCTTCTCCCAGAGCCTCCGGGTCATTGAGCGTCACCCGCAACGATAGCGCTGAGAATGGCTCCCAAACGTAGCCGTTGGCATCGAGAAGACCGTTGCTGGTTAGCACCTGTAAATCACCGGCCACCGGCGGGAGGTTGTCCGAGACCACCTCGAGCGTGTCAGAGGGGGCGGTATTGTCAACGGCATTGTTCGTGCCGCTTGGCGGGCCTACGCGCACTATTCTAGGGATGACCGTGAACACTGTACTGGAACCGTTTGGCACGGTCAGTGTGCCGCTGAACGAGCCGTTATCCAGACTCGATAGCACGCTGTCTATACCAGAGAAATTGACGCCGACGCTGTAATCATTGGTCTTCGGGCGCTCGTGCACAGTGTTCTGGAACCGAACAGTCCCAGAGAGCGCCAAGTCGGAGCCACCCTGGACATAGAACTCCTGATTCGGGTTGATGGGGATGAGACGGTCGAACTGATCACGTACTTCGAACAGGTCGATTTCCAAATCGTTCTCGACCGCCGAGACACCCAAGCCACCGGATGTGGCGAATGCCGGAGACAATCCGTCCCCAGTCTGATTCAGGCCGCGCACCATCCAGTCGATCTGGTCGACATCATCCCACAACCATGTGACATCGAAACGCCACCTGACCTCCCAGTTACCGTTTACCTCGCTGACACTGGATGAGATGTCCAACGGAGCGCGCATGCTGCCCCACACCTGACTGAACGTCCCACCAGAGGCTAGGTCCGTGGCCTCGAAGTGGACGTCATTACCGTCCGAACCGTTGCCTATGAGCATGATGCGGTCTACCAGTGAGTTGTCGTTCAGGTGGTGATGACGGGTGACGATTTCGTATATCTCACCACTCGGATAGAAGGTGGTTGGCACGCTGAACGGCAGGTTCGTAATCATCTGCTCGTGGTAGATGGAACCGCCGAGCACCAGAGCACCAGCGTCAGATTGCACCGTGACGGGGATTGCTATTGATGGTGGAATGGATCCTGCCAACTGGTTGGCGTGGTAGTCATACAACTGCTGCGTCAAGTCTGTCACGTTCTCGGTAATGCTGTATCCGACGGTCACCGATAGAATATCCAGCGGTTGGGATTGGGCAGAGGTGAACTCGAAATCCACCTGTCTGTATTGCCTTCCTGTGCTGCTATCAGTCCAACTTGGCTGCGCACTGTTAATCGAGTTGAGCATCGCATTGGACAGTGGCGCGTACAGGATTCCGGATGCTCCGCTGAAGGGGCTCCAGAAATGTGCCGCGCTGCTCTCCGCAGTCATCTCCAATCCCGACGAGAGCGGCCCAGGGATGTGGATGGCAACAATGCCGCTGGTGGTTGTGGCATCAGCCGGAATGAGCACTTCGATACTCTCGCCATTGGAATCTGCAACAAGACTAGCGGTTGTCGAATCAGCGGACAGCAAAGTTCCTGCTTCAGAGTGAATCAGCGACTGCCAGCCATAGTGACCGAAGTATCCTGAGTATGGGAACTCCCAGTCTACGCCTCCATTGTCGGTGACATCGACTGAGGGGTTGAGCGATGGCTGAACCATGTCACCAGTCGCCGTGGACCACTCTAGGTGCCCGCCAGGAGATATCGTGTAGCGCACTCCGAATCCCGGTTCGCGGCTGGAGAAGTTGAGCATCGAGGTGAGTCCGCCGGTGTCGGCTATTGCGTCATTGGAATCAGTGATAGCCGTGGTGACACCCTGACCCTGGCCACTGAAATTGATGTACTGAATCGGGGCGGTCGAAGGAACGAATGGAGAGATAATGGTCGCCGGAGTCGAACCGTTGTTGGTCCAATTGCCACTGATGAACTGTAGCGCAGGGTCGATGTTCCACCCATTGGGAATGTACTCCTGTGACTCAAACATACGTAGAGACCCGTAATGCAGGTGCCTCACTGTGGGCGAGATGAACGGATCGTTAGTACCCATGTGTATCTGCAGTCGCACAGACTGGTGAGTGTCGCGATCGATGCCCGCTAGTGATATCGGAAAGTCGAGATTTTCGTAGCCATCGAGGGCGATTCCACCGGCATCGGTGACGCTTCCAGAAACCCACGTCCCGGAGGGAATATCCGCGTCGATGTCGATGAATCCTAGCCCGAGTGCATCGACGTTGACTGCCGGACTAATCCATGACCCCTGCGATTCAAAATAATCAACCTCGACACCAATCTCGTCAAGATACCATCCATCGTAACTGATGACGGTGTCAGATGCGAATGTGAATCGGAACTGCAGTGAACTCCCGGTGTATGTTGCAAGATCCGCTGTCTCGGTCTCCCATGGAATCGCCGTCCCCGCGCCTTGGCAAGAAAAACCACCCGCTGCGGTAAACTGACGTCCATCGAACACATCTAGATTGGACAGTGCGTGGGAGCCGAAGGTAATCGCACCGTCGTACCAGCTCGTTCCGTTGGCCTGTGCTGGATCGAAGTACGTCCAGTTTCCGTTGTTCACCTTGATGAATACTGCACCCCCATCCCAGCCATCCTCGGCGCAGCGCCAGTGGTCGAATGTGAGCCGCGCACTGGCACCATTCGGGATGGTGTAGGTCGGCGTGAACAGGTGAGTCTCCTCACTGCCATCGTAGCCACCGTCGAGGTCTACGCCGAACCCATAGTTACCGAAAGGCCATGATGCCGGTCCAGCCCCGTTAGCATTGCTCACGAATCCGTACTCCCAGACATCCCCATTTCCAGTGTTACCGACCGTCCATCCACCCGGAGGGAATGATGGAGAATCCTCGAATCCGTATGTCTCAAGCAGACCTCCTTGTCCTATGATGAGGTATGTCCAGTCCTCAATCTGTGTGCCAAT
>CAXEUS010000002.1:0-5576 GCA_963999385.1 uncultured Candidatus Poseidoniales archaeon
CAACCAGACCGGTAATCAGCCAGATGCATGTGTCGACAGATTCGGTTCCAGTCACCAGGACCGCTATGGATGCCCAGATTCAGACGGAGATGGATGGTCCAATCCCGACTCTGGATGGCTGCCGCATCCGGAAGGGTTCGGAGACGCATTCCCTGAGGAGCCGAGTCAGTGGCACGATGTCGATGGCGACGGTTTCGGCGACAACCGCAGCGAGGATGCGTGGCAACCCGACTCCTGTCCAGCAACTTGGGGCGAGAGTAATCGCGACCGTTGGGGGTGCCCGGATACTGATGGCGATGGTTCTTCAGATCCACAACCCGAACTTGGCTGGCTGGCTCACCCGATGGGACTAGCGGACTCATTCCCCACCGATTCCACACAGTGGTGGGATGCTGATGGTGACGGCTTTGGTGACAATCAGAACATCGGTTCCACAGACCCTGACCGCTGCAAGGATGATCCGGGCACCAGCCACGCCGACAGACATGGGTGTACAGACTCAGATAACGACGGCTACTCTGATCTTGGCGACCGCTTCCCCTACGATCCCAGCCAGTGGATGGATTCTGATGGGGACGGCTTTGGGGACAACAATGGCGGCCACCAATCAGACAAGTGCCCGTTCCAAGAAGTCAGCCTCGGTGTCTCGCTGATCGACCGGCTCGGCTGCCCTGATTCAGATCGGGACGGTTACTCTGACAAGGACGACAACTGGCCAGCTCATCCAACCGGCACTGCTGATGCGTTCCCGAAGAATCGCATGCAGTGGGAAGACACCGACGAAGATGGATTCGGGGACAACATGCTCGGGAGCCTGCGCGATGATTGCCCCGAAGTCTACGGCCTTTCTACGGTCGACAAGCAAGGATGCCCCGATGGCAACGGTGACGGATACAGTGATGATTACGGTTCCATCAATGCCCATTTGGCGCTGATGGCGAGCAACCCAACCGCATCTCTGTTCTCTTTCCTGTCTCCGCTCATCATCTTCCTGATTGTGTTCGCGACTGTGGTATCCATCCGCAAACAAGGGAGTGAGTTCGATGAGTAAGGAACACCCGACTATCCGCCGCGACAAGCATCTTCCAGTGCGCGTGATTTCGTTGGTTATGCTGCTGCTGGTCGCACTGCCTCTAGCCGGCACGGTCAGTTCAGAAGGCGACCCGTCACACATTCAACTTGATAGCAGCCGTGCAGACCGACTCGATCTCAACAATGATGGAGACCTAGACACTGCTCGCGTGGTCTACCTGGTCAACACCAGCGCGCACTACGCCGAGGCAGCCGTGGAGGTAAGTGCAGAGTCGGAAGGGATGGTGCTCACATTCTGGGACAATTTCACGTTCAACCGCAGCACACCCCGATTCGGCTCGATTGACATCGAAGCGTGGGGGGATGGAGCCTACAGTGTCCGCATCCGCGTCTGGGATGCAGAGACAGGTACTTTGGTGGCGATGGAAGATCTAGGAGAGCATGAGTTGGTGGCATCACTCTTCCCGCCCTACCTGCGCTTCGATCTCGAAGCACCTGAGGTGATGTTCCTTGGTGACGATTGCGTCATCGAACGGGTGTTCCTCGATGAGGTGGGCGAGCGATACGATGCCATCGGAGTGATATCTCTCACAGGTACTCCTTGGATTGCATCTCCTGAACTGGAGGACATTGACTGCTCAAACTGGCCCGCGCGCGACTACCATCTGGTGATGCATTATCGTAATCAACTCGGTTTCAGTACCCAGGCAGACTTGGAGTTCCGCATCAACAACCTCCCGCCGCCCTCGTATGAATTGAACGTCACCGGAGACAACGACGAGGTCGGTTCACCATGTTCTATAGCACTAGAACCATCTCCTGGAACCATGCTGGCGACGATGCTAATCGAGTGGGACATCACCGATCCACGCGGCGAGACCGTGGAGATGCCTTCGTTCTCGACCATCGACTGTAGCATGTGGACTGTCGGTCTCTCCAAGGTACGCGTCTCTGTCACGAGTTCAGAAGGCCAGAAGACAATGCATGCCTACAATCTAGTGCGTCTGCCACCGATTGGCAGTACTGATGCAGATGTTCTGAATGCATCTGGAGACCCCTCAACTTGGCCGACGAGGTCGCTTGGTGACGAACTCGTACCGCAACCGTTCATCGGTGAGAGTACGTTGGTAGCACAATTGCTCGTGTTCTTCGTTGGCGCGCTGTTCGCAATTGCCATGGGTATCCTCGCCGCGGTCTACTGGACCAAGAGCGATGAGGAGGAGTATCCAGAAGATTTGCTCATTGATGGTACCCCCGATACAGATGGCATGTCATCCTACACCGACGAGTCTGGTATTCATTGGCGTCAGCATCCTGAGGGATACGTCGACTGGTGGGATGTTCAAAGCGGTCAGTGGGTTCCATACGAAGAATGAGGAATGGATTCAACGATGGTAGGAACTGCAGAAACTTCTCCTGTCGGTGAGGCCCAATCTCTGTGGAAGTTGATTGGAGCATCAGCATTCACTGCCTCACTCTGCTGTGTGCCAAGCGTCGTCTGGGTGCTGTTCGCAGGTTCTTCAGCTATCGTCGCTGCTGATCAACTCTCGAACGACCTCTATTTTGGAGCTGTTCGCTGGCTGCTCTATCTGGTTGCCCTCACCATGGCTGGTGCGGGGTTGACCATTCATTTCCGTCGTGATGGAATCTGTACTCTCGATGATGCCAAACGGGAGCGAAGGCGCATTGTGAACACCAGTCTGGTTGTACTCACCGCAGCAATCGTGCTCTACATCGTTTGGAATTACGTCATCCTCGAATTGATTGGCATCGCCATTGGTCTTCCTTGGGCTGAATCCGCTATCTGGAACTGATTCATAATTCGCCCATGTCGAGCATCATCGACATGCCGACCGGCTCTGATGCATCTAGTCCGGTGAGATTGATGTCACCATCATCCTCGCCATCATCCAATCCCCCGAGCGCGAGTGCGGCCGCAGTGGCTATTGCCACCAAATCAAAATCGTCGTCAGAGGATTCGTCCGAGGAATCGTGATTGGAATCCTCCGGTTCGTGTCTCGAGATTGCATCACCGAGCCAGTAGAGTACAGCACCAATCAGTACGAGGAGGAGAATGCTTCCGAATGCCCCCAAACTCAGTACCTCCTGTGTGCGAATCTCCGCATCGAGCAGGCGAAGTCGCCGTACGCCTTCAATCGTTGTCGCCCGCGGTCAGAATCATCAGGACAGGACCGCCTTCGTGTACCTCGAGACTTACAGGCCCCCCCGCGGAGATATTCGACAACCCGCGGTCCGAGAACTGTATCCGTTCTTCCTTGAGCGGCCATCGAGTTCCTGACAGGGTGATGGTCGCAGATCTGAGTGAGAAAAGCGACAGGACAGTGCCTTCCTCCATCCCAAGTTCCAACCGGTCGCAGCAGCGCAGACCCATTTCACCACCGAGATGGATTGAGATGTCGAGCTCGCTCGGCGCGTCTGCCAGCGCTCCCCAGATGGCGAGTTGATGGTCGGCCCGCCCTCCCGAGGCACCGATGATGGTCACTCTCGTCCGCCCTAACTGATTCATGTGCGCCATCGCCTTGGATAGGTCACTGCTATCCTGCATCGGGAGTTCGACCACTTCACAGCCACCAGCCTCAGCCCAACTTCGGTCTTCATCGCTCACTGAATCGAGATCCCCCAGTAACAGGTCTGGTACCACCTTGAGAGCACGGAAGTGCGCCAACCCCCCATCCACGGCGACCGCTAGGCCACCTTGCAGGAGTTCTAGCAGATGTTCCTCATCGTGCAATTCTCCCGCTGCAACCAGCACCACTCTGCGCTCGTCCATCACTCCGACGGGGGCCGTCGCGATGCAAGGACTCTTGCCTCGTATTCCCCGTCCGCGGCGGCCGGGAACACTTTTGATGGTCCTAGGGTTGCTCGGCCCCATGGGGGCCGAGTGCGACAGGCCCCCCAGCATTCGTTCCGCGGCGTTGCTGATGCTACTGATGCTGTTCATGTCGCTGTCTCCACTGGCTGGCATCTCACAAGTCGCGAATGATTCGCAGGCGAATCTTCCTCAGGAGATTATCCGTGCCAACAGCGTCTCGTTCAATTCGGGTCATGGCGAGCAACTAGCCGGAGATGAGTTCGTGCTCAATGCCAGCGACTGGACGGTCGAAGCGCGCCGTGGCCTCGACGAATGGGTTGTCTCTGCAATCAATATCACAGCATCATCGGCCGGCCACCTCGACCTGGCCCGAGACGAGCGTGGTAGGGCTCGTGGTTGTGTTCACATTCCCGGAGAAGGCCTCATGTCGGTCAAGCTTGAGTTCGGCGGTGCGGTCACCGCCAGCACTGTAGAGGCAGGGATTGGAACACTCGGGGGAGCTTGCTCGATTGCCATCGACGAACGTGAATCAGTTCACATCGCATATGTCGACGAGAACCAGCATATCAGCATCGCTCGAGAAACCCACGACTTCCAGTGGCACGTGCGCACTATCGAGGACAGTATCACAGTGACCGACCCGGTCAAGTTGCTGCTACGCTCCAACCCGGGTCTACTGAACGGTGCGGAGATTATCCTCTATCGAGATTCCATCGAGCACACGCTACACATGTCCGCTTTCACTTCCACATATTGGCAGCATTCTCAGTTGCTACCCGGCCAAACCATAGGCCCCGACTTCGATGCATACCTCGACTCCGACGATAATATCCACCTGCTCTACCTCGACACCGCCTCAAACGAGTTGCGCACCGCTTTGTGGAACTCCAGTGGCGGACCATATGAGACCGTAGTCGACTCGGGAGTTGACATCGGTTCTGCGCTTTCATTTCAGCCCGACGCGACAACTGGAACAGAGCAGTTCGCTTTCTCGAGTGGTAGTAATTCACTGCGTATTGTTCGTGACCTCACTGGTCAGGAAGACGGGCGACTCGACCCAGCACCCACAGAACTGACTACAGGTGATAAGGACAACGAGTACGCAAAACAGGCGTTCAGCACTGCAGACTTGAACTGTGATGGAATTTCTGACATGGTTGTCTCAGAGCCGGCCGCGGGAGGGTCGATTGGAGAGGTTCACATCTGGTACGGATCAACTACGGGAATCATGAGTTCCCCATCCATTACTCTTGTAGGAACTGCAACTGGAGATCGCTTCGGGCACAGCACAGCACATGCCGGGGACGTGAATGGCGACGGTTGTGATGATTTGGTGGTGGGAGCACCTGGACAGATGAACACTAACGGCATTGCAAGTGGAGTGGTACACGTCTTCCACGGTAAGACCGGTGGATTGGAATCTACAGCCAGCTGGACTGCTGAGGGAGGTGCATCCGGAGACAAGTTCGGCGGCACGGTGGCCAGTGCGGGTGATGTCCACAACGACGGGCATGACGATTTGCTCGTGGCGGCAACGGGTTGGACTTCTGGGCCAACGCGTACTGGGCAGGTTTACTTGTATCACGGGGGTGCCAATGGCCTCGACACCACAGGACATTCGTGGAGCAGAGATGGCTCGGGAACGAACCTAGTGCTAGGATTCACGATGGCGGGCATTGGCGATGCCAACAACGATGGATTCGATGACGTG
>CAXEUS010000003.1:0-6793 GCA_963999385.1 uncultured Candidatus Poseidoniales archaeon
CACTGTATGTTGTTCATCGATTCGTCAGATTTGGTCTCAGAGGCAGTTGAGCCTAACAACGTGCTTCAAGCTGCAGACTTCAGCATCATCCTCAGAACGGTGGACCCTTGGGAGGGTGATAACGACCACGACGGCATCCTGAACGTAAGTGACGACTGTCCCGACGTTTACGGGACCTCGACCGAAGACCTCGTCGGATGCTTCGATATGGACGGAGATGGCTGGTCCGACGATGGTGACGCTTTCTTCAATGAGGGATCGCAATGGCTCGATACCGACGGCGACGGATTCGGTGACAATCCCTCAGGATTCAACGGAGACCAGTGCCCGAGTGTTGTTGGCGTTGCCGACGGAACCAACGGAACTGGATGCCCGCTCATCATTCCCGACACGGACGCCGATGGCGTCTCTGATGTCGACGATGACTGTCCCGGAACCGCGGTTGGAGTGGTAGTCGACGAGACCGGCTGCGAGCCACCCCCTGAACCGGAACCAGAAACCCCCCCTCTAACTAACGAGAGTGAAGGCCCATCAATCGACGAAGGTGAAACTGAACCTGCGGGAGATGAACAGGAATCTGGTGGTTTCACTGGATTGATGATAGGAGGAATCGTAGGTGGTATCCTGCTCGTCATCGTGATTGTGACCGTGTTCATCACCAAGGATGAAATTGGAGTCATATTGGGTGGCAGAAGGAAGTACTCGTCCCCCGCCACTTCATCCCCATCGGTAACTGCTCCAGTAGTCTCAACCCCCGTCGTCTCAGAACCAATCGTACAGGAACAGCCTGCGGCAACCGTGGTCACTCCTGCTAAGCAGGAATATGAGCAGCAACTCATCGATCAGGGATACTCTCCTGAGCAGGCGAAAACCTACGCGGACCACTATTACAACTGAGTTCACTGCGCTTGGGTGATGCACGGATACGCTCGTCAGCGCGGGCACGTGCTGTCAATGGCTTGATTACCCACGCGTCATTCGACAACCCGTTGGTGCGCATGAAAGTTGAGTTACGCTGCTGGCTCGTGTTGTCGTTGCTGCTTGGGTGCATATTGCTTCCACTAGCAACCGTCAGTGAGCCCGATGAGTGGTTGGATAACGATCGTCAAGGAGAAGACCAAACAAACGAGTTAGACAGAATCGAGTTGGCCAAGACACCCTCGCGTGCGAGCGGCCGCGCCGCGTGTCCTTCCGTTCAGAATGACGGCGGCTCTCCTGGAGATGCAGGCGGCACCAATTCCACTGCCAAGTCACTTGGGTCCGACCCGAGTTTCACTGGTAATACAGGATGTGTGGATAGCAACGATTTCTACGACTACTATTCATTCTCGATGAGTACCTCGGGGAATGATGTTGAGTTTGAACTGACAGTCCCAGCTCCCGTGTCGACCAACGACTTCGATATCTACCTCGAGGATGCGAATGGAAATATGTTGGACTTTTCTGCAGGTGTCGGCGCGCTTGAGCAAGTGTCAACTGCTGGTTCCAGTGCATCAGGAATCGCTGGAACATACTATTTCATCGTCGAGCAGTACAGTGGAGACGGCACCTATTCATTCGATGCGTGGACCAACGCCAGCGTCCCTCGACCAGATCTGTCCGCCTCCAATGTCGTCAGCAACCTGACCGCGTTCGAGGTGGGTGATACGGTCAACCTATCATACACGGTCATCAATAACGGACCTGCCGACATGAACGATACCTACGACATATTCTTCTTCCTGGAAGATCCTGATGATATGTGGAATTACTATCTGATTGAGGATTCCCAAGGAAATGAGTTCTCCGATGAAGGTTCAGCGCTGGCGGCCAACCAGAGTCAGCAGATGTATACTGAAGTGACGATATCGGACAACGTTCTCAACGGCACCTATCTCTGGGTTGTCGCGTTGGACGGGTATGACAACCTGACGGAATCCGACGAGAACAACAACTACGAATACAGTACCGCAAACGTCACCGTCGGCACAGTTCTCAGTTGTTCAGACGTATCTGCCGACGCAGGGACTGGTACTGATGCCGGTAACGAATCGGCTACGGCGCTCGACCTCGGAACTCAGTACTCTGGAACTGTGACTGGCTGCTTCGAAGACCCGGATCAACTGGATTTCTACGCGGTCAACATAGCAGACGGTCAGGAACTGTCAGCGATTCTGCCCGGGCAGAGTGGTTTGGATTATGATTTGGTTCTGATTGATTCAAGTGATGAGGAAGTCAGTATTTCGGTTGGTTGGGGAGAATCAGACGAAAATGTCTCAACAATCGGTACCAACTGGTCCGAACTCGCGGGGACATACTACATCGTGGTCGAGAGATATTCTGGTGATGGAGTGTACACCCTGCACATCTGGACTAATGGCACCGCCATTCCTCCTGCATTTGACTGCGCGCCAGTGGATGACTTCGGTGAAGGGGCTGACGCGGGTTCCTCTGCGATGACTGCCATGCCTCTTGGAGTGAATCCAATCAAATCAGGGATGGGCTGTCTAGACGAGATGGACCAGATTGATGCGTACTCCTTCGAACTCGCCGATATGCATGGTGCGAACATCATGCTCGACCAGAGTCCAGAGCAGGATTTCGCGTTGCAAATATCAGACAGTCAGGGTAACCAACTGGAGAATATCAGTTCCCCTGGACAGCCGTTGAATTTCGACACCAACGCGATCAACCCCGGGGACCTAGCAGGCAACTACCTGCTGACCGTCCATGCCAACGGTGGAGAAGGAACCTACAACCTCACGCTCACCTCTATCGATCCACCATTGCCGGACATCACTGCGACTCAGGTGAACTGTCCTGAGGTACTTCCCGGAGATTCTACGGATGTCTGGACAGGGAGCGAATTCTCATTCAGCATCGCCGCGGATTCAGTCGGCGGACCCAGCACGACTCCGTTCGACTGGGTGTTCATGCTGGTCGCTGAAAACAGCTCAGAAGTCATCGAACTGCTCAACGGAACACATGACGGTATTCTGGTGGGATTTGATGGAGAAATCATATCTGCTACTGGGGCTATGACCCTCGGTCACGAGGTTCCCTCAGGGAACTATTCCTGTAGGTTGACCATCGACTTGACAGATGCGCTAACCGAGCAAGATGAGATGAACAATGTACTGAACGGAGCGAATTTCAGCATCATCAATCTCGATGAGTATTGGGCGGACGACGTTGATCGCGACGGCTTCCCCAACGACGAGGATGATTGCCCCGAAAGCGGTGGTGACTCGACGCAGGATCTGGTCGGTTGCCAGGACCTTGATGGCGATGGCTGGTCGAACCAAGGTGACGATTTCTTCACCGACCCCACGCAATGGCTCGATACGGATGGAGACCTGTTCGGTGACAACGCTTCAGGCACCCAAGGAGACCAGTGTCCGGAAGAGGCTGGAGTTGCCGATGGAACAAATGGCACCGGATGCCCAATCTGGATTCCTGACAGCGATGACGACGGTGTGCCCGATGCCGACGACGCCTGCCCCGGAACTACAGCAGGAGTGGTGGTGAATGAGACCGGTTGCGAGCCTCAGCCTGAACCGGAGGTTCCGAATCCTGACGATACCACTTCATCTGATTCCGATGAGAACGAATCTGATTCCTTCTTGGGATTGGGCGGCGAAAATGGGATGATACTTGCAGCAATTGGAGGCGGCCTCCTGCTTCTGCTCATTGTTACAATGCTCGTGGTGGTATTGCGCCGTGGAAAGAATAACTCAAGCGCTCAGATGCATGAACAGGCTTGGGCGACCTCCATCTCCCCCGAACAGCAGCAGTATGAGCAGCAACTCATCGCCATGGGATACACAGCGGAACAGGCCAGAGCATACGCCAGTCAGCACTTCGAATGAGCTCACTGGACCTGAACGGTGATTGCGTCACCTGTGCTGGCACCGTCATCGTCAGTCACCGTGAGGGTGAACGTGTGATTGCCTCTAGGTAGTTTCACCTTCACTTGAGCCACTTCCCCGAGGACACGATTGTTCTCATCTCTCCAGATGTACTTGACGATCTCTCCGTCCTCATCGTAGGAGTGACTTCCATCCAACAGCACGACCACAGTGCCATCATCATCGGCTGCGACCACCTGGTCTTCACCTGCATCTGACACTGGTGGAAGGTTACCTATGCCACCGCTGTCTGCCAGCCCCTCCATGATGTCGAAATCATCAGATTCCGTAGCATCTGTGAGCGTGATATCCTGTTCGAGAAGATCTAGCAGTTGACTGCTATCTCCATCGCCACCTCCGCCATCACCTGACCAAGCCTCCCACTCATCCTGAGTGAGCAGGGTTTCCATGGCGGCTCCATCGGTGTCGGAGTATGCTGTCTCATCGGTTATTCGGGAGGTGTCTTCACTCCCTTCGCCGGCAAATGCCACTAGGTCGGCATCCAGGTCTTCGCCTTCTTGTTGCAGATATGGAGTTGAGTTCGCATCAATCAACAGCACCTGATTCTCACGCGTGTAGTCATTCTGATTGTCACCGGCTACGGCGATTATACTGCCGTCGCTCGAGACACGCAGCATCTGGGTCAGCCCTACGTGCTCGACCTGCCATCGTTCATCACCCGCCGCATCTATGCAGCGCACTTGGAACCAAGAGGCGATCAACAGGTCATCGCCGGATGTGGATAGGTCTGCGATGCTGTACCCCGATTGGTGGCGAAGAGATTCACTGCGGTCAGCCGCGAAGTTCAGCACGGAACCATCGAACAGCCCTGCATCTACTCCATTCCCGCTCGCGGAAAGCACTTCGCAGCGACCTCCTAGTTCCACCCTGCCGACCTCCGTTCCCAGTGGGTTCCACCATTCCAGCGCAAGCTCCTCCTCGTCTCCGAGTGTGACTCCGAGCGCCTCTCGGGCAACGCACAGGTGTCCGTCAGCGAGGAACTCCAGAGCGGTTACACGCTCACCACTCTCTCCCCGTTGTTCACGGCGGAAGCGAACTGTTCCATCCCGAGAGAGGACGGTGACGTTACCCTCGTCATCTGCAACGGCAGCTAACTGTCCATCCTGTGCAACTGCCAGCAGTATGAGCTCACCTTGTTGATAGTGCCCGAGAAGTCTTCCTTCGCTTGTGAGCAGATGCAGCAAACGCGCACCATCGATGGCAGCAATCAGGTCCCCACTCGTAGAGGCAGCCAGGTGGTCACACCCCCCACCGAGACTGTGAGTCCAGCGCCGCCCTCCGAGACGTTCGTGACCGAACAAATCTCCAGAATGACTTCCGACGATGAGCATCCCTTGATCTGAGATTGCGATATGAGATACCCCACCATCGACTGAGAATGATGGTGCGTCGCCTCCTTTCCTCTGGTGAATGCTCACGTCCCCCTCTCCGTCTCCCCAAGCGAGCCACGAGCCATCAGCGGCAAGAGCCAGAGCAGTCACTTGAGTGCTGGATGGAAGCACCTCTAGAGGATCGATGACCATCGGCATGTAATTCAGGTTGAGGTTGAACAGGTTCGCATATCAGGCTATCCCGAACTGGTGCTTCAACTCGGAGAGTTGCTCTTCGCTCCATCCTGCCAACGGTTCCAACCGCGCCACTGGTACATTCCGGTCATTTTCAGCCTCGAACCCGTCGAGGTCAGAGCCGACGCGGCCCCACAAGCTGCCAGCGTGACCGGGCCCTGGTCCGCTGTTCAACTTCAGCGCCAACTTTTCGTCAGCGAGTGCCGCATCCCACACGATAAGTTGTGATTGGAGAGTTGGGTCAGCACCTTCATCGAGGATGATGCGACAACCACGCCGCATCACCATCCAAGAGGCGAGCAAGTCCCTCTCATCAACCAGCCTCGCGCTCACGTTTCCTTGAACTCCAGTGGGAAGCCCCCCGGGGCCCACAATTCTCTCTCCAAGCAGAGATGCATAATCTGGCATCAGCGCAACCCGTACCTCCCAGTCCGGTTCACTGAGATTCACTCCCAAATGCGGCGCTCTCTTCTGGACCGCAGCTCCCAGTTCAGATGCGAACTGTTGGCTGCCCCACTCTCCCTTGGGTCCATGCCTGCGACAACGAATGGCGAAAGTACTGCCTTCTACCTCTGGAAATCCTCTCTTTTCAAGAGCGTCTGCTACCGATTCCGGATTCGCCTCCACCTGCTCTGCGGGGTCGACTGCGACGATTCCGAAAGTGTGCCGGAATGCATCGGTGGCGGCCTCAGGTTCGGTATCTGCAGGTGCGTGAGCCAGCAGTAATCCATGCCATGGTTGCAGCGAGAGCTCGACTCCACGCAGTTGTGCCTGCGCCTTCAGTTGTCGCTCAAGAGCGACGCGCATATGTCGACGGACCGGTCGCGATTTTAGTTGGATTTCAGCCATGCGCACTATCCAACGCTGCATCGTCTCACCATACAGCGATTGGGCGGCCCTTCATTGACCTCTCGGAGTAGCGAACTAGTTCTCGTTGTGGAATTCGATGCTGTCCACATCGACCGGCTCACCATTGTTGCCGTTCTCTCTTTCCAACTTGGCTGCATCATTGCGCTTGGCTTCAAGCATTGACAGGTACTCTTCTGTGACATCGCCGGTGGTGTATTCTCCAGAGAAGCAGGAAGTGTCGAAGGTGTTGATTCCCAGACTTCCTTCACTGCACGAAGTGATGAGGTCCTCCAGGTCCTGATAAATCAAGAAATCCGCGCCAATCGCCTGACCGATTTCATCAGGGGTCTTTCCGTGGGCGACGTATTCGTAGCGAGCAGGCATGTCGATTCCGTAGACGTTAGGGTGAATCAGAGGTGGGGCGGACGAGGCGAAGTAGACCTTCTTAGCACCAGCACCACGTGCCATCTC
>CAXEUS010000004.1:0-5534 GCA_963999385.1 uncultured Candidatus Poseidoniales archaeon
ACGGCTGGTGGGTGCTCACTCTGTCCGAGACTCTGGAACAGGTTCCATCCTCAGCCGGTAAAGGGATGCCTGCCGGACATCTGCTATCCTCTAATGGTGCTGATGTGATGTGTACGGCCACTCGAGATGGCTTGGTGCGTTGGTGGGAGTCGCCACAGCTCTCCAGCCGCCGTAGCGAGATTCTGAAGCGGCTGGTAGTCAGTGAGCGCCGGCGCATCGACTGGGAGCAGCGCCAAGTGATGTTTGAGGCGGCGCTTACCGCAGAGGATGAAGGAATGCTCACGAATGCCATCGAACTCTATCAGGCTCTAGGAAGAACCGAGGATGTTAGACGGCTGCTCGGACAGCAGGAACAGGCCGCCATAGGTGGGTGAACGTAGTGAATAACGAGATCACAGAGGAATTGGTGACACGCTATCTCGACCTGACCGCACAGGCTCGGGAAAAAGCCACTCCTCTCACCGAAGATGGAAGCGATGCTACCGCTAAGTTGGCAGACATGCTGCGCATGGTCGACGACTACTCCGCCGATGCTCGCCACTTCATGGAGTCTGGGGACTTGGTGCGCGCCTTCGGCGCGATCAACTACGCACACGCCTGGCTCGATGCCGCGGTTCGCATAGGGTTCCTCGACGGCCATGGTGACGACCAACTGTTCACCCTCCCTCCTTGACCCCTCACGCGCGGACACGCCTCTATGGCTGCGCGCGCACGTTGACATTCCGAATCTCTAAGAACGGCGGAGCGAGGAAGGGAACGGTTCACGGACCGTGGGCGACGGCGAAGGTGTCACAGAGGAGGCTGAAGCGATGACAGGATATCTCGATCGTATCGGCGCTGGCAAAATCATCCGCGACCATGCCCCACTCACCTTCGATCATATCCCTGAAGAGTTGGTTGGCAGGAATGCCGAACTGACTGAACTGGCGGCGATATTCTCTGGCATAGAGGACTCGCGAGTCTCCTGCCGTGCTGTCATCACCGGACAGGTCGGCAGCGGTAAGACAGTGTTGTCACACTGTTTCTCCAAGGATCTGCAGCGGCATCTGGCCGGAACACGTGACATCAGGCCGGTGCACGTCAACTGTCGCAACCATCCATCGAAAGCGCAGGTGCTGCAACGACTGGTCACCGCGCTCGACAGCGGTCATCCTGAACGAGGGCTCGGCAGTGGGGAGATCATGCAGTCTCTGCGTCGCCAGTTACACGGTAACAAGGAGCATCTGATGTTGGTACTAGACGAGGTTGACCACCTGCTGCGCAGCGACAAGGGGGACCTACTCTACCAGTTGCTGCGCATCGACGAGGGACTCAATCAAGCCGGAACGCTGTCACTGGTCATAATCAGCCAGGCTCAGGTGCTCGATCTGCTGGAGCCGGCAATCATATCCCGTTTCGGAACGGGCAATCACGTCCATCTCGAGGCGTACGACGCCGACCAGCTTGCAGCCATCGCTAGTCAGCGTGCTGAGGTCGCCTGTATCGAGGGCACCGTTCCCGACGGCGTGCTACGCACCATCGGTCAGCGGGCAGCGGAGAGTGGAGACGCCCGGCTTGCCATCGAGTTGCTTGCAGACTCCGCCAAGAAGGCGGAGCAATCCGGTCGCGGCGAGATTATTCCGGACGATGTGCGCACCGTCTCTCGCGAAGTCGGTCAAGTGGTCGAGCCGAACGTGGTTGAGAATCTCACCCTGCACGCACAACTCTCCCTGCTGGCACTCTGTCGCCGCCTGCGCAAGGAGGATGAGGTGACCACCGGCGACGCCGAGAAACTCTACCACGTCGTCTGCGAGGAGTATGAGGTCGAACCGCGCAGCCACACCACCTTCTGGAAGCATCTCAAGGCACTGGAGCAGCAGCAATTAATCGAGTCGCGTAAAGCCAACCGAACCTCTGGTCGCGGCCGTACCCAGCACCTGTCAATGCCTGCCGCCCTTCCAGGCACGCTCGAGAAGCGGGTCGAGGGCGCAATCGAGCGCTCCGTGCGTAAAGCCCAGCTTTGACACGAATGAGGCAACCGTCTCGGTCCTACGGACCGGTGGGAATCCAAATATAGGGGCCGCTTGTCGGCGGGACGCTGAGTGATGCACATGGCACAGAAAAGAGAAGCAGCGTTCAAGGCGGTCGTCAACGATACTGACCCCGCCAGCAACGGCAGGTCATACGCTGTCGAGGTGAAGGGTGCCAATTACAATCACTTCCTCGGCAAGCGAATCGGAGACGTGGTCGATGGCCAGTTCGTCGGCGATGGTGACCAGTCACTGCTCGGTTACCAATTGCAGATTACCGGTGGTTCGGACCATACGGGAACCCCGATGAGGCCGGATGTGGAAGGGGGCATGCGCAAGGGCGTGCTCGTCTCACCGGGTATTGGTTACAAGGGGCACAAACTCATTCACAAGAAGGGCAAGCGCTACCGCTGGACCTACGATGGGCTGCGCAAGCGACGTAATTTCCGAGGAAACACCATCACCCAGGACACCGTTCAACTCAATCTGAAGGTAGTCGAGAGTGGTAAGAAGTCACTCGGAGTAATCTTCGGTCTCGTCGAGGAGGCCGCAACTGTCGAGGATCCCTCTGGAGAAGAGGAGTGAACCGGCAGGGGGGATGAGAACTGGCAGAGAGAGAACTTCCAGCTCAACCTGAGGTCAATATCGGATTAGTCGGTCACGTCGACCACGGGAAGACCACCCTGACTCAAGCGCTCTCAGGAACTTGGACTGATACGCACTCCGAGGAGCGAAAGCGGGGTATATCGATCAAACTCGGTTACGCCGACACTGCGTTCTACAAGAGTAAGAAGAGTCTCTATTACGCCACAGGAAAGAATCCGAAAGGCAAGGAAGATGTGGACAAGGAGTTACAGCGCGTCATCTCATTCGTCGATGCGCCCGGTCACGAGACGCTGATGGCGGTGATGATCACCGGTGCCAGCATCATGGATGGTGCGCTGCTGTTGATTGCGGCAAACGAGGAATGTCCCCAAGCGCAGACCAACGAGCATCTGATGGCGCTGGAAATCTCGGGAATCGAGAATATTGTCATCGTCCAGAACAAGATCGATCTGGTCAGCCGTGAGCGGGCGGTCGAGTCCTTCAACGAAATCAAGGATTTCGTCAAGGGGACCATCGCTGAGAATGCACCGATTATCCCGGTGTCCGCTCACCACGATGTCAATCTCGACATCCTCATTCAGGCCATTGAGGATACCATCCCCACACCGGACCGGGATGCCAGTGCGAATGGCTTGCTGCACATCGCCCGTTCGTTCGACATCAACCGGCCGGGCGCGCGTCCGCCCGAACTGAAAGGTGGCGTCATCGGCGGCAGCATCGTGGAGGGCACGTTCAACGTCGGCGACCGGGTAGTGATTGCTCCTGGTCGCAAGGTGGTTGATGGCAACAAGGCGAACTGGGAGCCGCTGGTCACAATAATCGACAGTCTGCGTGGCGGAGGAGCTCTAAGGGAATCGATGCACGCGGGCGGATTGTGTGGCATGGCAACGCCGCTGGACCCTTCTCTAACCAAGGCGGACGAACTGTCTGGTCAGGTGGTTTCCAGAGAGGGTGAGACACCTCCCGTGCGAGATTCTGTTGAACTGGAACTCACGCTGCTCGAGAAGATGGTCACCGGCGACGGCGGTTCTGCTGACTCTGTGAGGCCATTGCAACCGAATGAGATGCTGATGGTGAACTGCGCCACAGCTACCTCGGTTGGAGTAGTCAATCATGTCAAGGGCAAGAAAGCGACCCTCAACCTACGCTTGCCCATCTGCGCCAATGATGGCAGCCGCATCACGCTTTCACGTCGAGTAGGTTCTCGTTGGCGGCTGATTGGATACGCCACCATCCAGTGAGGTGGAGCGATGCCCAGAGTACTCGTCGATGCCTGCGGTTGGGTTGCCGTGGTGGATGGAGGGATTCACATCGACCATGCGCTCGCTGACCAGGTCGGCCCGGTGGAACTCGCCGTAACCGCCTCCGGTCGCGCCGAGTTGGAGCGATTACAGGGCGAGCGGAGCACTTCGTTGCTACTCGATCTGCTCGACGAGCGGGCTGAGGTGGTGGAAGCACCTGAAGGAACCCGTCATACAGATGACCAGTTGATTCAATTGGCATCCCAATTACAGTGTCCAGTTCTAACAGTAGACCGCGAACTGAAGCGCAGGCTGGCCGAATCCGGCGCTGGAATCATCGAGGTTGTAGGCTCATCCACACTACGCCTCGTGAGGTGATTCGGGACAGCCATTATATTCTCATCAGACCGGCTTGGTGGGGATGTCCACCTCCAGCGTGACCTTAGGAAGACAGAACGGCACCCGCGCCGTAGAATCGAATGACCAGATGGAGTTGGTCGAATTATTATCGCGTATCGGGATTAGAAAGAGTGTCGGACGGCTGCTTGTCGAACTCAACGAGGATGAGTGGATGGACAGTGGCGACCTGCAGACAGCAACTGGTTTGCGCCAGCCAGAGGTGAGTACCGCGATGCGCGAACTGGTGCGCAGAGGTCTGGTCGAGATTGAATCGGAGAAGACCGGTAGCCGCGGGAGACCGCGCCATCTCTACCAGTTGAAGGATGATCTGGCCATCTCGCTGCAACCGTTCATCGATGCTGCAGAAGAAAGACTGACTGAGTTGGATGAGAGCCTCAAACTAATCGCGTCCTCAGACGCGCTGTAGTCTTGAGCGGTATCAGGGGATCTCGTCGAAGCGGTAGCCCTCTTCCCATTTCTTCTCACCCAACGCCACCTCGAGTTCGAACGGTGTGATGAGCGGCTTGGAATATCGCGTCGAGTCATCGATGGCGATTCTCGGACAAGCCGTGTTCACGAACGCATCAACAGGGTAGAAGTCAATCAGTTCCGGTCCGATGTATTCGAGCGCAATCAGGTAACCCTTCTTGCCGTGGCGCTCAAGCATCCGCTTCAGCCTCATCGCCAGACTTCTGCGCATCTGCCCGGGTTTCTCGCCGATGAGAATCCCGAACACCTTGGCATCGTCAACTTGCATGATGAGCCCGAAGCGTTGGCGCAGGATGCGATCGATTCGTTCCCGCCCCATCTCGCTGGCATCGCCGGTGTAGGGGTCGAGCATGGCCAATGGTTTGCCGGTGTGCAGCACGAGACCGATGGGGTGGAAGTCACCGCTGCCGAGGAAGAAGTAGTGGCCGATGGAGGAATCGTCGCCGGAGTAGTTGCAGCCGAGCACCTGGCCGGGGAAGGAGAGCCGTGCACCCCCCACGGGAATCGTCACGTCGAATCCGGCGTCCTCCAATCGTTGCTTGAACTCGGGAAGCAGATGCAGGTGCTGAATGGCCCCCACGAGCCCCAACTTGGCGTCCGACAATGGAGCCATCCTGCCCACCGAATCGAGGAACTTCTCCTGTGCCTCCTCCTCGCTCTCCGCCGTTTGCTCTGCACCAGACTCCTTCAAGCGCGTGCGTGCCAACTCGCGGTGCTGGTGTAGGAAGGGGAGAACCGGACTCAGTTCGGGGTCACCGTCGTATGTCACCTCGATGAACTGGGTATCCAT
>CAXEUS010000005.1:0-5031 GCA_963999385.1 uncultured Candidatus Poseidoniales archaeon
CAGACGCCATGGCGTAGAATTGCTAGGCATGCACGGCGAGTCGGAATTGCCCTTGGCTACATGGTCTGGCGCGCAGTGGAACTACGTCACCTACCTAGACTTCGACATCGATGCCACCCGCCTCACTACAGGGGACCAACTGGTCGTCTGGGTCGTTGGAACTGACTTGGCCGGACACGAACTGACTGGGGCGGGAAGCGAGGAAAACCCCCGCTCTCCGGAATTGCTCGTCATCTACTTCCATCCGGTACTCTCTGATGTCAGCAGCACGCCGGAACATCCACTGCTGGGTGACTATCTGCTCATTGAGGCCCGCTTGACCAATCATGGCAACAATCGTGGAGAGGTAGGTGTGGCGCTGTGGGCACTGTCCGATGGGGACCGGCGCGAGGTGATGGATGAGCAGCAACTCGAACTGCTACCGCAACAGTCGATGCTGTTGACGTTCTCTACCGAAGCGTGGAAACTCGGAGATCTGCAACTCTACCTAGTGCTCGATGATGACGAATCCAACCTCACCACTGTCCCAGTGGGAGAGGTACGGGACGCGAGTGGAACTGACACTCTACTGAAATCATTCACCTCAGGTGAACTTTCGACGGTCGGATTGGCTGTGCTGCTGTTCGTAATCTTGCTGTTTGGCTCGGTTGTGATGTTCAGACGCCCCGACGATCTTGAAGATGACCTCCTCGCCGAGGATGAGCCACCTCCACCACCATGGCATCCTGATGAGTGGCCAAGAGATGCAGGACCGCCTCCAGAAATCGTTACCGAATCTAATCAAGACGAAGTCTCTCTCCATGAGGAAGAATGACAACCGCGACCGCGGTGCGAGCGCCGTCGCAGGGATTCCCGAGCGGTCAAAGGGGGCGGGCTCAAGATCCGCTGCTTAGTGCTTCGCAGGTTCGAATCCTGTTCCCTGCACCACTCAATTCCATCGATTACTATGGCTATTCTATGCCATGGTTTACGAATAGTCATGTTCAAACCAATCAGCACCCGAGACTTGTGTGATGAGCGTTGCGGGTGACGAAACGGAGCCGTGGCTCTACCTCGATGATCCCGATCCAGACCCGGAGCCGGAATCTGTGATAGAAGAGACTCCGGTCGCAGATGATTTGCCTGTCAAAGAGGAGGAAGCAGATGCGTCCCCCGAATCCACGGATGAGGAAACTCCTGTGGAGTTGGAAGCAGATCTGGCCGCGGAGCTTGTGGCCGACGGTGTCCACTCATTCGGTTGGCTTCTCAAGGGAATGGATTGTCCCGATTGCGCAATGAAGGCGGTACGAGCAGTCAATCGTCAAGATGGTGTCATCGATTGCCAGATTAGCCCAACAGATGGTTTGGTGAAGGTGGAACTTGACCTCGCTGCAGCCAATCTATCACGAACTTCCGGCATCCTCTCGAGCCTCGGTCATGACCCAGATGTCCCTTGGTATCAGTTGAAGGGCGTGTCTCAGATTGGTTTGCAAGACCGTCATGGGGTGGAACGTGGTGCGCTTAAACGCCTTCTTCTGACTGCCCCCGGGGTGCTGCACACCCGCTTCGAGAATGACCGTTTGCTGCTGCAACATGCTGAGTTATCGGTAGATATGCGCATCGAGATGGAGCAGGCGCTGGAGCGAATGACAGGCAGACCACCCGTCCTGATTGAGATTCAGCCTGACCGGCTGGAGAGCGACCAACTACGCCTCCTTGGAGCTGCAATCACAGTTCCGCTGTTGCTTCTACTTCTGTTACTGCAGTCCAGCGGCGCTCCTGCCTTGCTAGTGACCGTGGTAGGAACACTCGGAGTTGTACTCGGGGGCTGGCGCATGTTCCTCGAAGCGCTCGCCAGTCTGCGCAACATGGTCTTGGGATTCCAGGTTCTGACGAGCCTAGCAGTAATCGGTGCGGTGGCAATGGGACATTGGCCAGAGGCTCTGACCGTCGTACTGCTTGAAGCGCTCAGTGGGCACCTTGAGTCATCCGCGCTCGTGCAGGCGCGCAGCGCGATGCAGGGAGGTCTTGACCGTCTACCCAGACTCGCCCGTGTGTTGCCATCAACGAGTGGGAAGAAGTTGTCCATGGTAACCAATTCACCACCAGCCAAGAAAAATTCTCTGATAATGGCCAAATCGGAGCCCGCAGCATCGTGTGATACGGAAGAAATTCCCATCGAGTTAGTGAATGTGGGTGATCACGTCGAAGTGCGCAGTGGGGAGTTGGTTCCAGTTGATGGTGAGATAATCGAAGGCATAGGCAGCCTTGATCGCGCTCCTTTGACCGGTGAGAGCGTCCCTGTGCGCGTGGTCGTCGGTGACGAGATCGAAGCGGGTCTCGTACTCAGGCGCGGCCCCATTCTGATTCGCACCACCGCGGTTGGTGATCAGACTCGGCTGTCCGGATTAATCGACAAGGTACACACCTATCGCGACGCGACCCCGCGACTCCAGGGCGCCATTGAATTGTTCACGCTTGTGTGGGTACCGCTGGTACTCGTCGGCGGGGCTCTCGCGGCTCTGTTCATGGGGGACGTAATGGTGATGCTTCTGCTCTGGGTTGTCGCCTGTCCTTGCGCGCTACTGCTCGCAGCTCCGGTTCCGCACGCAATGGCACTCACCAATGCCGCTCACAACGGGCTTGTAGCGCGTGGAGGAGACGTACTTGAACGGGTCGCCCGAATTGACTTGGCACTACTCGACAAGACCGGAACGCTGACCCGCGGCGAACCTAAACTGGTAGAGGTCATTTCCGCTCCCGGACAGCGGCGTGAACGCATTCTACGTCTCGCTGCAGGAATTGAGGAGCGTAGCAACCACGCCTATGCCGCGACCGTGCGCCAACGCGCTTCTGAGGAGTCATTGAAACCGATGAAGGTGACCGAAATATCTGATGAGCAGGCAGGGGTCAGCGGACTACTGAAAGCAAAGAAAGTACGCTTCGGCCGCGACGACTGGATTGTCTCGCTCGGGATTGAAGTTCCAGAGGTTTTGGAGGCGGCCGCGTTGGAAGCGCGCGTAGCCGGACGCGGCTTGTCTCTTCTCACCGAAGACGATGCTGCGATTGCGATATTCGTATTCGAGCATGATGACATTCGCAGTGGCGCTGATGATATGATTACAGAACTTAAGCGGCAGGGGATAGCTGTCGAATTGTTGTCTGGTGATTCACAGTCTGCCGTTGAGGCACTGGGTGAACGACTTGGGATAGAGGCAGATTCCTGCCGTGGCGAGATTTCTCCGGAAGGCAAGGCAATCTGGGTGCAGCGGCGTAGCCACGCTCGTCGAACGCTGATGGCAGGTGACGGATTCAACGACGCCGCCGCACTGGCCGCAGCTGATGTCGGTGTCGCTGTGGGGAGCGGTGAACAAGTCAACTTGGATGCAGCCGATGTTCTCATCCCCAGCGAAGACCCGAGGCAGTTGTCCAGTCTGGTACGTTTGTCCCGACGCACTCGCTTGATTGTGCTGGCTAACATCCTGATTTCTTTCCTCGTTACCCTGACGTTGGTTGTCTCTGTTCTTGACGGATGGCACGCAAGCCTCGCGCTTGGCGTGTTTGTTCACGAAGCGAGCGCTCTGCTGGTTCTGCTCAACGGCATTTGGCTGGCTGATGCAGGCATGAGCCGGTTGGGACTGTTGGCTGGCCTATTCGTCAACCTCTGGAACGACGCACGCGAAGCGTTCGGAAAACTACGTCACCAGAAGTTGGCATTCATTCGCTGACTGATGGCGCCCGCGCTCGCCTTATAGCGGAGAGCGAGTAATTGCTTTCCGGAGGCAAGGACGGATGAGCAAGGTTCGCGGTGACCCTCTCCGGGTGGCGCTCGCTCACCCTACCAGAGAAGCATTGGTGTCGTCACTGAACGGTACCGCCGAGATGTCGACTGTACAACTCCAGAAATCCACAGGTGTGACTCGCTATCATCTGTATCACCATCTGCAGCAACTTGAGAAGGCCGGCGTCGTAGAGAATCATCGCAACGAAGGCCGCGCTCGATGGTGGAGATTGACCGGTCCGATTGAGATGCCCAGTGATGATTCCTCTGCTGCCCCAGTCGTCGATCTCTCAGTTATACCCGACGAAATCGCCGAACTCATCCGAGCCGGCGCTGACACACATTGGGTCGCCGTGCCTGGCTCAGCAAGAGAAGCCATCGCCGCCAAGAAACTGGTCGAGGCCGCTGCTACTGAATGGGGGTTAGACCTCGATCTTCCATTCACCTTCACCCCATCTGGCCTGCTATTAATCGGGCAGCCACGTAAGAGGTCATGAGCAGGTCGGAAGTGTATCGATGGGCAGTGATGAAGGCCCTCTTCAGGTGGAGTCGGGTATTGCCCCTCCAGTACTCAACTGCCCTCATTGTGATGGGATGCTGCCGGTTGGCCTCGGGGAGATTGATTGTACTCTGTGCGGCTCGAAGGTTCGCGTCGATCATGCTGCCACTCGTCGTCAATGGCGTGAGGAGAAACTCGCCTGCCCTTCTTGTTCCAAGGTACTCGTTGCCGGTGTCGAAGAGCGCCCTGCGCGCATCCGTTGCAGTTCTTGTGACAACGAGATTAACATCACCGCAAAGGCCGTCAAGGTTGAACTCGCTTGTCCAGGTTGTGAGCGCAGGCTGCGTATCCGACCTCGTCCAGGAAGCAGAGAATTGACCTGTCCCGCGTGTGAAGAGGAGTTCCTCGTCACCTTCTAAGCAAATCAGCATCATTTCCTCGTGCGGGCGCATTGCAGGGGTCGTATAGTCGCATAATCAGCGAGGTCAGCACCTGCTCATCTTATATGAGAAGATTAGACCACTGCTCGACTAGGGAGGTAGGAGCCTCCCAGGGGATGGGACCCTGACGGAAACTGATTCACTCGCCGATATTCGCGCTCGTCTCACCAGTCCAGGTGCCCCCTCCTCATCAGACTCAATTCGCATCCAGTCCAACCTTCGCAGCGAGGAGGACGTGCGCTCGCGGGTGGGCAGGGAACGCCGCCTGCGACTGAAGGATCAGGCTGAGAGACTCTCGGGCGCCAAGGGAGCGCTTACTAGGGCTTTGCAGA
>CAXEUS010000006.1:0-6187 GCA_963999385.1 uncultured Candidatus Poseidoniales archaeon
CGTGTTCGACCTTCATCCTGAAGCAAGGTTGCATCTGGATGACGATGTCGACGCCTCAGGGGACCGTATAGATGGCTGGGAGGATACCGGGTCATCGCTGACCTGGTGGCAGAAGAGAAGTCAGACTGAGTGGAGCCGCCCGAAGACGGATGCTGAATTGGAGTCTGAACGGGACGAAGATGCGGATAGCGGTCCAGCAGTACCACGAACACACACTCCAGGGGAAGAAGTGGAACCCGGATACTGCTATCTGATTGATTGCGAATCTCCTGACGACAGCCTGACACTGGTCTGCCATTTGGCCACCATCGGTCATCCGGCTCTGGTGATATCTCGCCAACCACCTGCACGCTTGGTCTCCGAACACGGTCTCGACGAGAGTGCTTGCCGCTGGCTCACCGAGCAGACAGGAAACAAGAGAACACTCGATGTATCACTTGAATCAGTTGGGCGTGAACTCGAGTCTTTCATGGCTCGTACCCAGCGAGCAGTGCTGCTGCTTGATGGCTTGGAATTCCTATCCGGTGTACACGGATTTGAGCGGATGCTGGGAATGCTGCACAGCGTACTCGACGCAGTTCAGTCATCGGACCACGTACTGTTCATTCCCGCTGACATAGAGGCGTGGACAGCCCTCCAACAAGGTCTGCTCCTGAGGGAACTTGACCGACTCCCAGCCGAGCGGGTCCAACTGTGGTCGACACATCCTGCTGAGGTCGAAGGGCATCGCTTCTGCCAGCAGGAAGGAATCTTCAGGCGTCAGCCCGTAACTCCTGATATCGATGCAGCACGCGTTGAGTTCCATGACCTGTCCGAGCGTCTGACCGCTGAGGCCGAAGCAGCTCTCACTCACCAAGCGGATTCAGAGGAGGAAGATGAATCGAAATCCGTAGCGTCAGTTCCTGAGCAGGACCAGTTCTCGATGCGCAATCTAATCGATGAGTGGAAGCAAGAACAGGAAAGTGAACCACCCAGAGAGGTCGTCCAGCCCGTGCAGGAGGCTGTTCTAGAGGTTCCTGAGGACGAACAATCAGAAGATGAGCAGTTGCCTGAATGGGCGACTGCCCCCTCAATGAACAGAATGCACGATGAGAGAGAGGAGGAATCCACTCCCGTCGTTGAATTCGTTGCGGACGTGGAGTTGGAGGATGAAGAGGTTGAAGATGATCCGGAGAGCGTTCTTCGACAACCAACTTTGGACCACCGCCCTCGACCACCAGCGAGCGGCACACGTCGTCGGTCACCATCCAATCGCGCACTGGAGGTGTCTGCAATCGCTACCGCTGCAGTGACCGGCGAGGATGTCGGTGAACTCTCTCCCGTGGAACCACCTGATGCAGGAATCAGCCAAGCAGCACTCACTGCTGCAGGTGACAATGCTACTGAGATTCGTGCCTTGGAGTCACCAACTGATCCGGATATATTCTCGGTCTCAGCACTGGATGCGGCGGTAACCGGAGCCAGGGGTGTTGAATCAGGATTGCATGATTTCCGAATGCCAACCTCAGCGAAGGTACATGTCGGTTCATGGAACGCAGCCGCCTTTTCAGCCGGTTCAGCCCATGACTCTGAGCAGAGGCCTGACATGACGGAGAATCCAGCAGCACGACACGTGGCTTCGCGCGGGCAGCGGACGCGCAGCCTCACGCAGTTTCTTGCAGGCAAGGAAATCGAAGCGCTCTGGTATGACCGTATCAAGACCGTGCGGATGACTGGCATCAGCGGGGGAATCCTTGACCGTCTTAGGGAACTCTCTGACCGAGGTCATCCTGTCAAGGAATTGGTCAACAGAATTGAAGCGGATATGGATGAAGGAATCGCCTTGCTCTCCGAATACGAACAGCGAGCGGAGCAAGCAGTACGGTTACTTGCCAGCCTGCAAGAATTGGAATCTAAGGGCGTCATAGACCCGGATAGTGGTGTCCGGATGAGCACGGTCATCAACTCTCTAGAGGACCTAGGTCGCTTGGACAAGTTGTTCAGAGAGTTGCAGGAATGAGTCGGTGTACAGGTTAATCCAGCGCCCCGGTCATGCTTATCGGCTGGATGCCCCCAGCGGAAGCATCCACCGTCGGCCAGAAGGAGATACTATGTCGAGTCGTACCGCGCTGCAGGAGCAGTTGGAGAGAAGTCGCCTACTACTATCCACGCGTGCCGAAGATACTGCCACAGCAGAACCTGTGCACGAACCTCCACCACCCTCTCTAGGAGATTTCATCCGCAGCCGTCACCGGCCCCCAGTGGCGGACGAGGAAGAGGGAATGTTCGACGACCTGCCCTCTGGGAGAGGCAAGGGAAGCGTTGTTGCCGAGCGCATCAGAAGGATGCGCGAACAGGCGAATGAATCACGCACGGTTCCCCTGGATGCTCCATTATGGAGTGCATTCGATGACGACGTGATAGTTGATGATCGAGATCCAGCGACTCCAATCTGGCGGCAGGTGATATCGCATCAAGATACACAGGAGAGGCCGGATGATGGCGCGCGCAGCGCTCATGCGCGTGCTCTTGGCCAGCCCTCACCCCCACCCTCTCCTTTACAGCCGACCGCGCATGAACTGACACAATCACGCACCTCACGTGAGTGGCCGCCTCTGTTGGTTTTCAACGAGCAGTATGACTGGCGTAACTGGCAGGTGGGCCCTGAGAATCGGATGGTGACGACCGCAGCGCGTGAGGTCCTCCAGCATACTGGAACCAGGATGAACCCATTGCTGGTAATCGGCCCTGCAGGATGTGGTAAGAGTCACTTGGTGTGGGCCCTCGGTGAATCGTTACAGACCGCTTCTCCCAATCTCGATGTACGGCTTATTTCGAGTGCCAACATGATATCTGGTGAGCTTCCCGAGGGATGGGAATCAACTATCCAAGGATGTGCTGCGTTGCTGGTCGACGACCTAGACGAGATATGTGATGATCGTGAGGCCGCTTCGAGACTGGGGCGCATGCTCGACTGGGCACTCAATCTAGGTGTTCAAGTGGTTCTTACTTCCGAATCCGAATCTGTTGCCGAAACCGCCGTCCCCAATCTTTCACTGGCGCTATCCGGTGCGGTTACAATCTCTCTCACCCCTCCCGAAGCTGCCACCTTGCTGCTGATGCTGCGCAGACGCACTCTCAGGCGCGGGATGGCGCTGTCCGATGATCAGTTGAGTGCGGTGGTTGTTCATTCAGGACTCGACTGGAGGCGCTGTGCAGCTGGATTCGAAACGGTGGCGCTTGCCATCGAGGCGGGTGCAGAGCCACTCGATGCCGATGATGTGCGCATGCTGCTTGGAGGAGGAGATTTACCGCTGCGTGGTGACGAGGATATGCTTGAGTGGGACGCTGAACTAACCGGTCAGCGCATCGTGAGCGACGCTCTCGACCATGTGTTGCCGCAGGAGACTGAACTGGGGGTGGATCTGGAGGCCCACTTCACGAGCGGCGCGGATGACTACCAGCCACCTGAGCTGTTACCTGATTCCAGCGAGGATGCGGTCGACTCGCTGCTCGAGCGACATCTCGGTCGCGAGAGGGGAGCACTAGAGGAGATTAGGTCCAAGCGCAGGTTGGCTGAGGATCCCCCTGTTCCCGAGGTGCCCGGAGGAGGTACGCGCACTGTCGAAATGATCAGCGAAGGAACGCTGGACCAGATAGAATCCCGACTAAGGCGGCATCAGGATGAATTGGAGAATCTGCAGTTGGAGATGGAGGAGATTTCTCTTGATATCGACAGTGCGACACCAACCGAACTGGCTGAGATGGCCGATAGAATGCTGAATATCGACCGCAAATTGTCGAGACTCAGCAGGCTGGAACCTGGAGCGGATTCGACGCCCAGACGTCGTCCGCAGCGTCCGTACGAGTTCTCTGAATTAGACGAGTACACGCCCGAAGGAGAGTGGGACATCGACCGGGAGGGAATCAGCGCAGACGACCTTCTGGGAGCAACGGCGGTCCTGCGCCCGGTCCGTATCCTAGTTCCCGATGAAGAGGAATAACCAGTTATTCTGCATCGCGGAAGCCCCGCTCGGCGTGAGCGTCTGCGTCCAGATGCAGGCGGATCGTGTCGCCATCAACGAGTATCGCGTCGGGATGGTCTATACCTGGGCAGAGTCGCTTCGTCTTGCCCCATGAGCGATCCGAGACTAGGTTCTCCTTCCAGAACGGGAACGCTGAGCACTGTGCCGGTTTTGATTCGTATACTGTACAACGTTTCGCATCATCGAGATAGATGCAGGTGCCAGTCTCGTTGCTTGACTCGAGAACCCAGCGACCATCTCCCACCCTACGCGCATCCCGCGCCAACCATTCGCCGCGCGGTATGTTGTGATGCGCTGCCAATCGGTCAGCATCCTCTTTGGAGAGGTAGACTATCCCATTCGGTTCGTCGCAACAACGACCGCAATCGGGTAAGCAGGTGAACTGGACACCTGCCGACCACCAACTATCGTCGCGGTCCCGATGCATCCGTTGCCAGCGCGCCAATGTTCCCCCCTACTCGCCTCGGTCTGTGACACTTCAGCAGTTCGCGTGGTCAGGGGTCTTGTGGACGGTCTCGATGAGGCTGAAACAGCGTCGCACTTATACGCCCTGCATTCTTGTCCGGAAATCCCGCAGGAGGTTTGGACCAAGTGACCGAAGAAGAAGCACCTGAGACAATCTTTGAGGTCACTGAATCACATCTCAACACTGGCTTGCGCGGTATCCCCGTCGGAACATGCCGGACTTCATTCGTTGACCCACACAAGGGAGTGCACTACGTCGGTTACCCCGTGGGTGATCTATCCGACATGGATCCCACGGACATCATCTACATGCTGTACGAGAAGCGGTTGCCCAACCGTCAGGAGTCGCAGGACTTCCGCAACGAGATGATTGGCCGCGCCGAGGACATGCCAACCGGCGCCCTGCGCGTACTTGAGGCGCTAACACCCAGCAGCGGCCACCCGATGGACTGGCTATCCGTCGGAATCCAGGCGCTGGGAATCGCCGACACCACAGGGGATGTGCGGGCGGACGGACTCAACCTAATTGCACGTATGCCTGAACTCATGGCAGCCATCTTCCGTCTGCGCGGTGGCAGGGGACTGATTGGCAGGCCGAGCGAGCCGTCGCGCGGGATGGTGGAGAATTTCGTCCACTTGTTGGGCGAAGATGATGAGAGCGCCGAGCAGATGTCCCGCGTTCTACGCTCGTTCCTAATCCTGCACATGGATCACGGCGGTGGTAATCTGTCGACATTCTCTGGCAAGGCTGTGGCTAGTGGACGAGCTAGTCTCTACGCATCGATATCGAGTGCGATGAACGCCCTGTCCGGTCCGCTGCATGGGCGGGCGAATCAGTCGTGTTTGGAGTTCGTGCAGCGCATCGGGACATCCGACCCAGAAGAGGTCGAAAAGTTCGTACGCACAGAACTCGCCGCCAAGCGTCCAATCTACGGGTTCGGCCATGCAGTGCTACGTTCAGAAGACCCGCGAGCTGCGGCCCTGATTGCCATTGGGGAGGAAGTCTGCCCCGACGACGAGAACCTCGCCATCGTGCGTACCCTGCGCGAGGTGGCGCCCAAGGTATTGTCCGAGAATCCGAAAATCAGTAATCCGAACGCAAATGTCGATATCGCCTCGGGCTCGCTCCTCTATGCCGTGGGCTTCCACAAGCCTGCATACTACACGACCTTCTTCGGATGGGCGCGCGTGGTAGGAATCAGCGCCCAGATTCGCGATGAGCGTAACTCCCGCGGCGGTAAGGGAGTCCCCATCTACCGCCCGAAGTACATCCCAGTGGACCAGCCGCTTCGCCGCCTAGAGTGAATCATTCTTCGCCGTGTGTTTTTCCGGCCCCGCGATGCCCTACGATTCTCACGGCCTCCCATGGCATCCTGTCTGAGCCTGAATCAGCGACCAGTTCGTCTAGGGTTCTTCCCCAGCGCCAGCGGGTACGCCAACTGTCGAGCAGTTCCCGTCGTTCACCATCAGCGAGTTCGTGCCATGGAGAAATTTGCTGTCCCAGTTCAGCGATGACGCTAGCATGGTCATCGTCAACCTCAGCAAGGGTCGCATCTGCTCCTAGGGGTTGTGTGGCTGGCCGTGGCCAGCGTACGTCGCCGGTTGGATAGGTGATGAATTCAGGTGAGGTGTGGTCGGTCAGGCAGGTGAGTCCGGCGTTGAGTAAGTCGGGTTCAGAGTCTGGTGTGGAGGGCCAG
>CAXEUS010000007.1:0-3767 GCA_963999385.1 uncultured Candidatus Poseidoniales archaeon
CATTGGATTGCGCCGAGAATGGCTTGAGAAGAGCATATCACTCGGTCTTGCAGAGCGCGGCGCACATATATTCGTGAAAACACGAATTATCTCCTCTGATTCGAATAATTCTAGTTGCAGACTAATCTGTACGGATGTTGGGGGGCTCTTAGATGGTAAATGGGAAGGAGATTTGATCATCGATGCGCTCGGTCAACCCCCAGCAGCCCTCAATGAAAATACAGAACATGGCGTACTACAACCAGTATCTGATAGCCATAGAATATCAATTGATAGAACAGCAGACCAAGTCAATTTAGAATGGATGGGTGCAATCACATCCAAGAGAATGGATACAGAATCTCCTTTTGTGTTCATGCGTGGTGATGGAACATGGGAGAGTTGGGAGCAAGGAACTGATGTTATTCAGAACTATATTTTAGAGGAATTCATAGGTAATTTTTCTGATTTCAATTACGCTTGCATCGATATATCTCTTACTCGGGGTTCTACCCTTGCCCAAGCAGCCCTCACCCACCTCAATGTCAAGGACAACGCCAAAGAGTGACGCCATCTCGCCCTCTCTGATGGAACCGGGCAGCCATTCATCCCTACTCGCTTACGTACAAGACCACTCACTACGTGCGCGCCACATCATACTCCTAGATCCCGATGACCAGACCCCTGAAGTTGCTGCTAGCAGAGCAGTTGCCGCTGTATCAGCAGGCAGTCGTATGGTGTTTGTTGGCGGCTCAACTGGAACTGATGACAACAATGTACATGCTACTGTGGTGGCGGTGCAGGAAGCATTGGAGCTTTGTGCTTGGAATGCCAGTCAGGACTCGGGTCTATCTGAGGATGATTGGAAGGTCCCAGTTGTGTTGTTTCCCGCAGGTGCCCACGCACTTTCCCCAAACGCAGATGGAATCACATTCATGATGCTCATGAATAGTCTAGATCGTCGCTTCATCATCGGCGAGCAGGTCACAGGTGCGCTACCATTGAAGAAAGCAAATGTGACACCATTGTCGATGGGATATCTCGTGTGCGCGCCAGGAGGGGTTGTTGGGGAGGTGGGTAATGCCGACCTATTCGGACCCGATGATGTGGATAAGATACGGGAATACGCAACTTGTGCAGAGTATTTCGGTTTCGACCTTCTATATCTCGAGGCAGGCAGTGGAGCCAACACACCCGTGCCCCCTATTCTAATTCAAGCCGCAAGAGAGTCTTGCAACCTCACTCTTATTGTTGGGGGGGGAATTAGAGACGGCCAAACCGCGAGACAAGCAGTACAGGCAGGTGCAGATTGGGTGGTTACGGGAAATCTGACAGAACAGTTCGATGACCCCGATGAATTACAACTAATTCTCTCTGAATTCATCACTAATATGCGGAGCACATGAGATGACAGTTCTGTTGAAGTTGTTCATCGGCAAGCTTGTTCTATTGCTACTTTGGGGGGTCGCAATAGTTGCAGGAATCTATGCCTATCTGAATCACTATCCTGCAGATGGATGGAGAGATTGGCTTTGCTTGGCACCCGCCGGCGCCCTTCTTTCCATACTCATGATATTCGATCTCATCCCATCTTTAGCCATCAAAATACTCGATGCCTATCAGACACGCTACGGATACGCGATGAAGTACGAGGATGACGACGACTGATGCAACTCAGTCTTCTAATTCATCGATATCCCGTAGTGCTGGAGGAGCAGTACCTCCAGGGGATTCTGATTCTCCAACACCTTCCACCTCATCTTCACCATCCTTCCGACGAGATTTCATCTGTTCATGCGTTTTCAATACCCCTAAAGAATCTTGGAACGCGCTACTAACAACCTCACGCGTCCGCTCCGACTTCCGCATACTATCTGCCTCAGCCGCCAACTGCTCATGCATTTTCTCTAATGTTGCCAGTTCAGCTGTTCGATCACTCAAACCACCCTCGACATCACCTAAGGTGAGTTTCAACTCTTGGATTTGTTCATCTCGCTCGAATACCTCTCGGTGTAATCGTCGTTCCCGCCTTCGAATCGCTTCATACTCACGATTACGTTCGAGCAACCTTCGTTTCAACTCATCTACTTGCTCGACTAGATAGTCATGTTCTGCTGAAATTGAACGGGGCCCTTCCATGATACGCTTCAGTTGCGCTTCCAACTCCTTGATACGAAGGTCACGGATATCTACCATCCCGCGTACCTGTTCGACCATTTCACGCAATTTACCCCGCTCGTCCTCTAGTGCAGCCGCTTCCACATCACCCGACTCCATCCTTCGGTGGGCGTCGTCCAATGCTCGGTTTAGTTGTCGCACTTCATCCACAGAAATCGAGGTCAACCCCGCTTCAGCAGCTTTCTCCAAGGCGCCAACCAATTGGTCGATTTTTCCTTCCATCTCTGCGATGACCTCGCCCTGTTCGCTGGTTTCAGTTTGCAGCGCAGCGTGTTCCTGCTCCAACCGGTCGATATGCACAGCACTATGGGAAGATGCCAACTCATCCTTTTCGCGATTTGCTTGGTCGGCCACTCGCTCAAGGTGAATTATACGCGAATCACGGTCGCGTAACTCCTCTTCTAATTCCAACAGACGCCCGCGTTCAGGTGCACCCAGATCCTCACGCTCGGCCAGGTCTAGTTCCAAAACCCGATTTCGTTGGTTTGAATGTGCGAGTGATTCTCGTGCATGCTTGAGCTCCTCCCAAGCGGTAATCACCTCTTCGACCAACTGGTCGGCGTCCCGTCCAGCCAGAACCCCCGCAAGCGCCGCTCTCTCTACATCGCCACCGAGTCCGGCGGAATCAGTTGTGGAAGCGTGGCTAGCCATGGTTGCCGGGGCTATCCCCGCTGACCCATTCTTGAACCTTCACCCTCAACATGAGTGTGAGGTGTGGTTATTCAGACCCCAAGGGGGTCTGCGAATAGAGCCCCTAAAATCAAGTTCAGTTGATGGCTGTATATTGGTCATCAGGCATCTGCATAGCTAGTTTGAGTGCACCGTCTGCAACACGTGCGACTGGGTCATCAACACACCATACTCGAACGTCACCAATGTCTGCAAGTTCGTCAGCAATCCTGTCAGCAATCCCATCAACCAGAGAGCCACCACCAGAGAGGATGATGTTGTTCCGTAGAATCGGTTGGTATTCAGGGTCAGCCCCGGCGACAATCTTCTTGATTGCAGACACCAGATGGGGAATCAGTTCTTCACAGGCAATCTGCACCAGATCACCCACATCGACAACCTGCTTCTTCCCTTCGACCGACAACTCGACTATTTGCTCACGCGGGTCGCCACTGACGTACGAACCTTCTTCCTTCCACTTGCGAACCATGTCTTTGGTCAACTGCGCCCCACTGAATTTCTTCTCAACGAGGTCCTTGAGGACGTTATCCACCCAGTCCCCAGCTTCCCCAAGGGTCGCTTGGTCGTCTTCTGCAGGAAATGCGCCATAAATCCGAGCGATGTCTGTGGTACCCGCGCCGATATCGACGACGATACTACCCCCCACCTCATCCAATCCGAAGGCGACGGCGAAAGGCTCACTCACAACCATGATCGCATTGACCTGGCCACGTAGAATGGAGACAAGATTACTCTTGTCAACAAAACTAATTGTACTCGGGCTGCAAATAACTCCAAACACTTCGTCAAAATCCTCTGGGTCCACAGTTTCAACCAGATGGGTCACGAATGACTTGGCAGCTGCCAGATTGTTCTCATCATCTTGCGCCACACCACTCGAGAGGGGGCGGTAGATGTTGCAGGCGAGTTTGTTCTTCAGC
>CAXEUS010000008.1:0-6421 GCA_963999385.1 uncultured Candidatus Poseidoniales archaeon
CAGCGGCACCTGATGCCCATCTGGAGTCTGCAGCATCAGTGACTGGCCCGTAGGAGCAGCTGACCGGCGATTGGCCAATCGGATAAGCAGTGAAAGTGGAAGCAGGCAGGTTCCCAGCACCAAGGTGAAACAGGCACCGACGAACCCTGGGTCTCCGAGCGCCGCGGCGCTGGCGGCGTTCTGGTCGACCACCCAGGTCGTCTGATTCGAATTTGATTCGAACGTGAAATTACCACTTGAGTCGAGTTGCCACCAAGCGAGTGGCTCATACACAGAGCCGTCATCGAATTCCATGTGTGCTACACCAGCCCACAATGACGGTTGCTCTGCGCTGACATTCTCTCCATCCGGTCCAATCAACAGTATATCGCCATCGATATCGGATGCTGAATCGACCTTCTGATATGCAGCGTAGACGTGAGTTGCCACCAAGTCAACAGAGGCTGATTCGCCTGGTTCCAGCGCAATCAGATTGTTGCTCTCAGGATGCATATGCTCGGACATGCTTGGTAGAGCGCTGAACATCCATATCGTTCCCAGAACCAACGAGGCTGCGCCTATGATGAGTAGTCTCCTTGGCCACGGGTTGCGAGTATCTGTTCCCTCCACTGTCATCACTACCTTCCAGAAGGTCTACCCTCATCAGGCGAGCGGTTCGCACCACTCGCAGAGTAGAGTGCCTGCGGGCTGCCTAGAACATGTCATCCACTGCAATCAGGCTGCTCTGCTCGGCCGCGCGTGACAGCGCCTCGCGCCGGCGGCTCCACATCACGAAGCCAGCCACTCCCAACAGACTCAGCGTCAGCAGGATGATGATCGCCGGAACGCTCCAGGCGCCCAGCGTCTCTATCGCGACGTCTATCCAACCGTTGTTCGAACTCAGGTCTTCACCCACAGAGTGGATGTTGTCCCGCTCGTTGGATTCAACGATATTGTTGTCCGGGTCGAGTACCACGATTACCTCGTGGCCGCCTGCCTTCACTGGGTAGAGCAGTACAATCTCGGCTGCGTCATTGCGGTCGGCTGCGTCAGGGGGCATCAGCGCTCCAATCACCTGTCGGTAGGCGACGTTTTCCTCGTCACAGCCGTTCTTTCGGACATCGTCCTTCTCTTGGTCCTCGCAGATGATCACGTGTATGTCAGTCGCGTGCACGTTACCGTCGTTCACAATCAGAACGGTGATGGGAATCATCTCACCCACCTCAGCCGTCTTCTGGTCGACTATGACCTCCTCGAAGCGTAGATTGGGGGCGCGTAGCCTGATGGTGACAATCAACTCGTTACTGTCGAGTTCCTCACCCTCCCACGACTCACTGTCGTCGAAGTCGCCGCCATCGAGCGCGTTGCCGAACAGCGATCTGACCTTGAAGCCGATTTCCTGATTGCCCAGTGCGGCCTCGGGGCTAATCTCGACGATAGCTACCAGAGGCAGTGTCTCGTAGGCCGCCATCTCAGGTAGAATCCAGGTGCCATCAGCATGCTGCACGCACTCATCAGCGGGCGCTGCCTCACCGACATCAAGTGCTCTGCAGGCGATTTCGAATTCACCATCCATTGTAGCCCAGCGGACGTTCCACTCCTCTAGATGACCCATGCCCGGGCGCTCGTTCCATCGGTTATTTCCGAGGTCGATGGTGTGATTGTGTAATGTTGGTCGATCAACCACGTTGCCGTTGTTGGTTGCGTTCAGGTTGAAGCGCACAATCCTCCCTGGGGCCGTGGTCTTGACATCAGACTCGACGAACGGGTCGAGCCACAGCCGCATGTCATGGAATTCGTTGACCTCGACTGAGAGTGTGATTGAGTCCCGCAGACGGGTTGAGCGCCCGCTGCTGTCAGGGTAAGCCTCCTCACTGAACACGTCGATGACCACCTCGTAGTCACCAGCAGTCACCTGCTCAGGTACGTTCACTCGCACCTCGATAACCTCGGAATCATCCCGCTCAAGCTCGGATAGCAGCGAACGGGGCACATCGACATCCCACAGTACCTCGGTGCCGGAGGCGAGTGAGGTCACGCGCGACACGCGCATGTCATAGCGGTCGGGGCCATTGCCGTCATTGAGTGTGGTAAACGGCACAATCAACGTGGTGGCTGGATCAACAGCGAACTCGGTCTCGGTAACGGAAGAGTCCAACGAGTAGACGTGAATGACATTCGTCGACAAGACGACGGAGTCAGCAACTCGACTCGAACCGTGTAGGTGCGCCTTGACGCTGAAGGCAGGACCGAGGCCTGCGCTGGCGTTGCTCGGCGCGCAGATGTTGACGGCTACCTCATAGGGATAGTCGATGGTTGCCCAGAGCCTCGGTTCGCTCATGCTGAGTCCGTTTCCACCGGGGGCGTTGGAGAAGTCAAGAGACATCGTCCAGTGTTCCTCGCGCCATACGTGCTCCGCCTCGTTCTCGGGCATCACCTCAGGCGAACTTGGAGTGGTGAACACCAGATATCCGGGAGCGAAGTGTTTGATGACATCGATATCGTACTGCGCGCACTCTCCGGGCAGCACGTACTCTGAGGTATCATAGATCTCGAACACGATGTTGCCTGTCGAGCGAATGGATACGTTGACCCATAACTCAAGCACATCCATCGTTCCAGCCTCTATACTCTTACGCGGCTCGCCTATCGACCAACCCTTGACATAGAGTACGAAAGTACCCGGGTCTTGGCTGGTGGGAATACTCACCTCGAGGTTCTTGGTGACCGATTGGCCAGGATCGAGAGACACGACCAATGGGAATCGAATCTGCCAGCCGAACGGCAGCAGCCACTCCTGCTGACCCTCGATGGTACTCGGGTCATAGAATGCGAACGAGTCGAACACGTTCCCAGTGTTCGTGATGGTGATTGAGAAGATAGCCGTCTGGCCCTGCTCCACATCAGCCTGCAGGTGAGTTGTGTCCAACTGTATGCCGTGCCGAACGTCCATCATGGTGAGCGTCAGCCTATCGGAGCGAATGGCAGGATCCTTGTGCGATACCGCTGAGACGGTGACGTAGGCGTTCTCGTCGTGGTTCGCCTGATAGACAGATGGAGCGCGGACGCGGAGGTAGACACGCGCCGCCTCACCACCTTTGAGATATATCGAAGTGTCTGGGAAAATGGCCGTGTGGTTGCTAGCGAAGAACAGTGTCGCAGTCCAGTTCGAGCCGTCACACTGCTGGGAGATTCCATGCGCCTCGGCGATTACCAGAGGCACGATGCACATGACGGTGAGATTCAGCGAAAATGTGTCCGCGACCAACTCTACAGGGCCGGGCGTGGTGTTGTTGATGGTCATGTTGAATATCGTCTCTTCACCCGGCTCGATGACGTGCAGCCAATCGGCGTCGCCGTCCTCGAGGAACACGTCGACCTGTCCGGTCAGAACGTGAGTGTAGCATACGGTGTACATGTTGTTGTTCGACTGAGAGCTGCACTTGTTGGTATCAGACCAAGCGATGTGCGCCCCGCTGCCCAAATCGTTGGATAGGGCGGGTGGCTGACCGAGTTCAGGGGCCCAGCCAGAGTTCGGACCCAGCTTGTCAGATTGCCAAGTCGTAACCGGTACGACCTCCCACTCGTCGAGCACGTAGGTCGCGAGTGAGTTGAGTGGGATGCCATTGGGCCAGTCGTCATTGGTGTGGTTGAGGCGAGCATAAACTACCTCCTCAATAGCGCTGGCGTTGCTGTTCTCAAGCCATGAGATGTGCACGTTGTCCTGATTGTCCGTGATGATTGAAGGCATGATTGAACTGGGCGCATGGGGCCGGTTCGGTGGGATGTTGTTCTTACCCTCGACGTGGGAAATGGGGTAGTCGAAGATCTGCTTGATTCCATAGGTTGGCAGACCTCCAGTAACACCGTTCCATTCACCTGCACCGCGCAGGCGCAGGCGAGTGTACCACACCTCGTAGTTGTCGTTCTTGTCGAAGCCGTATCCGCGACCGTCCATCCAGACAAGGTGAGTGTTGCCATCGGTGTCGATGGAGATGGATGGGTGTAGGCTAAATGCGTCGTCGATGGTGATGCGGGTGTCGTTGACCACGACTAGATGGCCGTACCCCTGACTGTCAAGAGACGGGCCGGTGTCCTCGAAGTATGAGTTGCCTTGGATACTGTGTCCAGTGTCTCCGTATACCCATCCGTTCGAAGGATTGTCGAGCAGAGCGTGTGGGTCGAGAACGGTCATGTAAATCTCGCGTGAGTTGTTGGTAGCGAGGTAGACCATCGCCTCGACCAAGATGTTCATCTGGTTACCACCCGATGCTGGGAAGGCGTAGACCTGCCCGCCAGCGTCGGTGTTGCGAATAGTAGAACCTGGACATATTCTGGTATTGGTGGAAATCTGTCCGTTGGGGCATTGAGCCATGTCCTTCATGTGCGACTGGATATTGACGCCGCCGCCCCATGTGCTACCATGCATCGGCACCGGGATGACGCCCGCTCGTACGCACGCGTCGTGTGCCTCGTTGATACTCTGAGTATCATCCGCCTGCTGAGACGGGTCGCCACCATACGGCCCCTCATCGGAAATCGGCATCACAATCTTGGTTGCGTTGGGATTCCACTTGTGGTCGCGGATGGTGGGTGGGTTGCCGGGAACGTTGCCATTGATGTCCAACCATGACAGGCATGCCCATGTGGAACCAGGTCCCCAGAATTCACTGTAGTAGCCGCCATCCTGAGGGAGGTTGACTGCTGAGCCGCCGAACACTGCCTCTGTGAGTTTGCGGATTCCTCCTGAATCATCTCCCGGAACCAGACCGAGAGCTGTTGCGCGGACATTGCCGCCGGAGCCACCAGTTTGGTATGCGGACGCGCACGAGCCCGTACTCGCCGCACTGGGTGTGTTACCACTGAGTAGATACAATGTCTCGTAGACGGTCATGTTAGCATCCTGAAGCATTGGCTTGATGCCGCGGAAGTAGCCACCGCCGGACCAACTGCCGCCGTATAGCACGGTGCACATGTCAGCCCATTCTGAGTACATCGAACCAGAGGTGTCAATGGGTGCTGCAATCTCCACCTTTCCACCACGGGTGTCATCCCAAACAATCTGCACGTAGTCATCGGCGTCGACGGCAACGTCGGGATGTCCCTTGTGTCCAATGATAGGGGTCAGAAGGGTGTCATCGATGGCGGTCAGCGCTTGGCGGGTGACTTCGTCGATCTGAAGCATCGAGTAGTAAATCTGTGGTTGATTGTAGAACTTTCCAAGTTGCTCATAGGAATCTTCCCACACGATGTGTATTGCGCCAGTCGAGTCCAGAGAGACTGCTGGCCAGTCTCTGTTCTGGTTGCGCTGTGAAACGATTGTGTCGTCGACGATGCTGATGATTGCATCATCGGCAGGAGCGCCGTCCTGAACAGACATGCTCGGATCAATCAAGGTGTACTTGATGGAATGCGAGCCAGACTTGTCGGCCCAAACAACGTGAATTCGGTCCTGGTCATCCACATCGATGTCTGGATGCCACGCACGATGCGTTCCTGAGTTGGATATCTGAGTGGCGGAAATGAGTGTTTGCGCGCGCGGGTCAAGCATCGTGTAGTAGAGATGCTGGGTGTTACGACTCCATACGACGTGGATGTTGCCTTCACTATCGGCAATCATCGCCGCCATCCGATCATTCACAGACCCTCCATCTACCACCTGCACGGCTTCGGTGATTACCACCTGCGCTGCTTCGGCCTCGGGTGTGTAAGCAATACCAGCGACGCTGCTGAACAACATCAGCAGCACCATCATTACGCTCTTGTTCATTTGATTCATTTTCATCTACTCCTCAGTATCCACTACTGACGGTCCCGGTTCGTGTTCAATCCATACTTAATCTCGCTCCCTAACGGTCAGGGGACGAGAAACGCGTCAAACCCATTCTGAGGGGTCGAATCCCTCTCCAAATGAGCCGGATTCATCTGTTGAAATCATCTGGTCTGAAGGGCCTGGTTGCTGCTGGTCAGATTGCGCCCAATCATCCACTGGTCCCGGTCTTCCAACTCCTGGACCATAGTGGAATTTTATCTCATGAATCAAAGCGAGTTTTGTCAACCAGATATGTCTCAGTGTCTGCATCAGACGGTTCTGAGTCAGCCCGTCATTCCACACGGGTTGGGAGAGATTGAACGCCTGCAACGGACCGGCTGGGGATTGGTTCGAATTACGTACGTGCAGCACCCAGTCAACGTCGCTGCGCGTGAGGTGCAATCGGGTTTCGTGCAGCCAGCGCTCCCAGCCTTCTCCATCATCACCAGATTGTCGAGTCATCTCTTCCTGCTGCCCAACGTCTACCTGAGTTACTGACGAGATTACCAGGAGACTACGCTGCTTGGGTGATACGACATTGAACACGTGGCCGTGTGGTGTGGGAGGGTAGCGAACCAGTAGGTGAAAGCGAGCGCGTGGGTCGGGACGGTCGCGCAACTCGATACCTTC
>CAXEUS010000009.1:0-7427 GCA_963999385.1 uncultured Candidatus Poseidoniales archaeon
CCCTCGCTGCATCCCTATCTCTGCGAACATCAGTCAGACGGGAGACCTGTTCTGCGATATCCCTTCTGTCGTGTGATTGAGGCTGTGGTCCCGCACCGTCAGCAGCAGAATCGAGAGCGTGATTGACCCCTACTACTTGTTGCGCACCTGTTTCAACAGCCTGCTGTTGGCGCCAGGCGGATTCATGAATCGCCCGCTGCTGGAATCCGTTCTCTATGGCGCGCAATGCCCCACCGCGTCGTTCGATGTCATCGATTAGTAGACGAGCACGCTGTTCGACTTCATTCGTCAACGCCTCGACGTGCCATGAACCTCCCAAGGGATCAACGACATCAGCTACGCCAGTCTCAGCAGCTAACACCTGTTGAGTTCTCAATGCAACTGTGACCGCCTCGTCCGATGGTAGACCCAAAGCCTCGTCGAAGGAATTGGTGTGTAGACTCTGGGTCCCTCCAAGAACTGCAGATAGACCCTGATAGGATACCCTTGCTACGTTGTTGAGAGGTTGTTGGGCGGTGAGTGTGACTCCCGCCGTCTGGGTGTGGAATCTGAGCATCGTGCTGCGTGGATCTGATGGAGAGTAGCGTTCTGTCATCAGGGTGTGCCACAATCTTCGAGCAGCACGGAACTTAGCTACCTCCTCAAAGAAATCATTGTGACAGCCGAAGAAGAAGGAGAGGCGAGGTGCAAACGAATCGACATCGAGACCCGCTTTGACGGAGGCATCGACGTATGCCAGAGCGTTCGATAACGTGAATGCAAGTTCCTCAACTGCCGTCGCACCGGCCTCTCGGATATGGTATCCGGAGATGCTTATGGTGTTCCACAGAGGTAGGCAATCACTGCACCATGCCATCAAATCGGTGATCAGACGCATACTGGCGGCTGGAGGGAAGATGTAGGTTCCGCGGGCAATGTATTCCTTGAGAATGTCATTCTGAACGGTACCTTGCAGAGATGCGATGTCTGCACCTTGCTCATCGGCAACGGCCACGTAGAGAGCCAACAGAACTGCAGCGGGAGCATTGATGGTCATGGAGGTAGAGACTTCATCGAGCGGGATGCCGGCGAACAAGGTGCGCATGTCAACGATGGAATCGATAGCGACTCCGACCCTCCCCACTTCACCTTCAGATAGAGGGTCGTCGGAATCCAATCCAATCTGCGTGGGAAGGTCGAATGCCACAGATAATCCCGTCTGCCCCTGTTCTAACAGCATCCTGAAGCGTTCGTTTGTGGCTGCAGCAGTGGCAAAACCAGCGTACTGGCGCATCGTCCACAACCGACTGCGATACATGGTGGGATGTAATCCTCGAGTGAATGGGGCCTCACCGGCATTGCCCACCCGGTCAGTTCCACCGCTGGAGGTGAGACTGTCGGCGTCTGGTACGTCGGGTAGAGGAATACCACCGAGAGTCTCGAATCGCCGTTTGCGCTCGTCCACCGGTATCCCTCAGGGCAGCGAAGCCAGCCGCCGCCGTCAATGGTTTCGGTCATCAATGGTCGTGACCATGGGGGCCGTGGACATGCCCGTGCTCCAACTCATCGGGCGATGCATCTCGAACATCTACAACTTCAACATTGAAGTGCAGTGTTTCTCCAGCCAATGGGTGGTTGAAGTCGGCAGTGACGTGCTCGTCACCGATTTCTGTAATAGTAAAAGCAGAATGTTCGCCCTCAATCTCTGCTACCAATGTCATACCGACAGTGATGTTCATCCCTTCGAACTCAGCCTTGTCTATCCGAACTACCTGCTCTTCATCTCGCATTCCGTATGCATTTTCAGGCATCAGCGTGAATTCCCGCTCGTCTCCGACACTGGCTCCGAGCAACTCCTGCTCAAATCCTTGAATCATGTTGCCATGACCCACTAGGAACGCCAACGGGTCGGACCCCTGGCTACTGTCAAACTCATCTCCAGATGCTGGAAACGTTCCTCTGTAATGCACCGTTGCCACCTTGTCTTTTTCTATCTCCGTCATTATTTCACCTCTTTGTCGTGTATCTTTTCAGCACACTAAGGATTCTTTGTGCAGCTGCCTCGGTGAGGATACCTTCAGCCAACTTACCCTTCACATAATCCTCAGCATCATTAATTCCTGTGCGCTCACCTCGTGCCCAGGTTGTCCCAAGCACATTCGCTCGGTGTTCCTCTGGAACATTTTCTTCTTCGAGAATCTCACGGAGATCAACCTTGTAATCCATGTACTTGCGTCGGTCCAGTTTTATGACGCGTTTGCTGGGTATCTTCACCCGTTGTCGTCTGCGCCTGAACGGGGGTGCACCGTGCTCTTCGGGAATTTTGGGTATTTCCAGCCCAGGAACTGCGTCGGGATGCAGATTAGGAGATTCAGGAACAAGCACTTCGTCGTCATCAACCCCCTCATCACTATCTTCCACCTCCTCGGTTGTTGTATCAGGTACAACTTCCAACTCTGCAGTCGGCTCAGCAATTACCGCTTCGGCTGCCGGAGGTTCTTCGATGATCTCGGGCTCGCTCTCTGGGGCCACTTCCTCTGGGATCGGTTCAGGCGGAGTGGTAGGTGGAACGTCAGATCCAGGAATTGAGGGGACCTGAGGTCCTGGTGTGACCGGAGTCGCAGGAGGTGGTGGTCTGACAGCAGGTGGTGGTAGCACACTATGCCGTCGTTCGGTAACCTTGCGACCGCCTTTCTTCTTCTGAGTCGGACGACCGCCGCGCATGGCGAATGGGTTGACTGGGTCGTCCTTCTTACCCAAGCATGTGCCTCCGTGGGGCGCCCCTGCAAACGACCCCTCATAACCCTTTCAATCTCGACCAAGCAAACGTGCTCAACGGCTAATGAGTCTTCACATCAGGGGAGTGGGAAGGCGCGACATCAGGGCCACAGGATGTCCGTCTCATCCGTACGCAGATCCTGCCTGACTCCACTCGACGAGAGACTGGTGGTCGCCCCATGGAGGAGTTGGAGGCGACCTAGCGTTGCTATCATGGAGCCGTTGTCGATGCAATACATACGTGCGGGCACATGACTCACACCATCGCGTTCAGCAGCCATTGTAGAACACATTGAGCGCAACCTTTCGTTACAGGCCACACCTCCACCAAGCAGCAGTTCGCTCTTACCGGTGTGCGCAAGCGCACGTTCCGCTACCTCAACGCATGCCGCGAACGAATGTTCCTGTAGACTCCAACACACTGCATCTAGTGGAGCACCACCGTCGACCAGTTTGAGCGCAGAGGTCATGATGCCGGAGAACGCGAGATCCATCCCCTGAACTGCATATGGAAGTTCAAGCCCTTCTAGCGAAGCACCGGGATTAGCATTCAGCCATCTTTCAGCGAGCGCCTCGATTCGCGGACCTCCAGGGAATGGAATGTCGTGATGACGTGCGAACTTGTCGAGCATGTTACCGATGCCGATGTCGTGGGTCTCACCGAGTACCCGGTAGCGCCCGGCCAATCGGGCAATCACCTGTGTATTACCTCCAGATACGTAGAGCAGCACCGGGTCATCTACTCCACATTGTTGACGTCCAATTTCGATGTGTGCCACACAATGATTCACCCCAACTAACGGAACATCCAGTCTCTGAGCGAGTGCTCTGGCTACAGATGCGCCCACCCTCAGACAGGGACCCAATCCAGGGCCTTGGCTGAACGCTACTGCAGAGATGTCTTCGGTCCCAAATTCCGGAGATGACAGCAACTTCTGAACAATGTCACCAGAATGGTTGACGTGGTGGTCGGCCGCCTCGCGGGGATGAATTCCTCCTTCCTTGGGGGAAATCGAAGCTGACACTGAAGGAGCCGGTTCCCCATCACCATTCACCCACCCAATCGAGAATGTGTGGGCCGTCGACTCGATGCCGAGGACGACCCCCGAGTCCCGTGATTCGGTAGTGGATGCCATATCTACGGGTATTCGGGATGCGGTGCATGATTTCAAGCCTGATGCAACATGCGGCAGTCATGGGGCAGTTGCTGCTGAACGCAGGTTGGCTTGCGCACATCAATCCAGATGGAAGCACGGCTCCATTAACCGGGCACGAGATGGGTGATCCCGAATCATTGCTACACGAACCGGGATACGGGTTACTGATTGAGGGCGCAGTCATCGAGTCTGTCGGACCATCAGAGGAGTTGCTGGCAGAACATTCCCCCTCGGCAAAGCTCAGTGGAGGCACAAGCCCCACCCCGTTGGGACAGCATTCTGGGCACGATGTGTTCGATTTGGCTGGCCGCGCTGTCATCCCGGGGCTAGTTGATGCTCACACGCACCTGCTCTGGGCTGGAGACCGTTCCCACGAGGCGAGCTTACGCAAGCAGGGCTACAGTTATCGAGAGATATCCGAGATGGGAGGCGGTATCGGATTCACCGTTAGGAGCACGCGTGAGGCTACGCATGAGGAACTGGTTAGTGAAGGGGGGCGCAGGCTCAAACTGGCTATGGACCAAGGGACGACGTTCATCGAGGCAAAGAGTGGCTATGGTCTAGATACGAAGAGCGAACTGGGGTTGCTGAAGGCTGCCAACAGTCTGACGAATTCACCATCATCACCACCTATGCAGCACACCTGGCTTGGTGCCCACGCCACACCACCAGCACAGGAGGGGGATGGACGGGCGGAAGAGAGACGCAGATCAGAGTATGTGGCTGAGATACTGACGGAGCAACTTCCTGCCGTACTCGAACAAGGGATTGCGCAGTCGGTCGATGTGTTCTGTGAACCCGGTTGGTTCACACTAGAGGAGACTGAAGACATCTGCCGCGCCGGAGCCGATGGTGGATTACAGGTGAGACTGCACGTCGATGAATTTGAGGACGGAGGGGGAGCAGCACTCGCCGCTGAACTCGGGGCGCGCACAGCTGACCACGCGGCGTGGTCAGATTCGGACGGAAGAGCCTCGTGTGCGCGCGCGGGTACGTTACAGGGATTTCTCCCCGGGACTCCACACGTACTCGGATCTGACCATTGGCCACCAATCAGAGAATGTATCGAGAACAGTTGGCCATGGACTCTAGCCAGCGATTTCAACCCGAACTGCGATTCTCTATCTATTCCGTTCACAGCCAACCTTGCGGTGACCAACTGTGGAATTGATCCAGTGGAGGCGTTGGTGGGATGCACCCGAAACGCTGCCAGCGGGATGGACCACCCCGATGGACTGGATACGGGGATGATACGTCCGGGAGCAGCAGCGTCACTGAACATATTGCCAGGGGGTCATGTGGATGGATGGTGCCAGAACACCGGAACGTCCCCGTTCATCGCTACTCTTGTCGAGGGTCGTTGGCACCGTCCATTGTAGATTTACAATAAGTAGCACTGAATAAACGTATACCCCAATTCAATGAGCATCACTCGCATCGACATTTCAACAAATTCATCGACGCACTGATGGATCAGGGGGGCTGAGAGTTTGCGATTTGGGTCCAGGTCCATTCAGCGTACAATTTGCACTGCACATGAGGGCGGATAACAGCCATTATCAGTCATCGGATGTCGATGCCAATCAGCAAATACAAACTAACAGGCTCTCAGTATCACGTTTAGTAAATATCAAAGATTACTACACCGCTAAGAATGGTGATTATGCACCTCCGAGCCTAGCCTCTGAGCGAACGGCGCGAGAAGAAGGATATCGGATTGTTTGTCTAAGTGCATGAATAGGCAAACAACTCACAGCTGGTGTTCTGACACATCAGGGGTAGATTTCATATTGAGATGCCGGCCTCACTCAAATGTTGACATGGTGGACTATCAGGGATTCTGTCTGAAGTGCAAGACATACGGTCCGGTCGGAGACCCACAGATACACAAGATGAGCAACGGCCGCACCAGGGTGGCGGGGACCTGTCAGCAGGATGGGTGCTCAGGTAAGATATCCAAGATTATCGGTTGATGTTGAGCATTAACACACCACCCGATGGTTCCGAATCGGTTATCATGGACACCCCCTCCATTGACATCCAAGGGCTCGTGGTCTAGGGGTTATGACGTCGCCTTGACATGGCGAAGATCGCCAGTTCAAATCTGGCCGAGCCCATCCAATACTCTCGCGAACGACCCATCTTAGTTATTGAATAATGACACAAGATTTAGTAGTCCCACTTGTGGCATTTATTCATTGAGTACGTATTCCACGCGCAATTTACCTGCACCTTTGGAACGTACCCTAGTGATTTCTAGTGGTCCGATTTGGTTGATGTCATCTACATGAGTGCCGGCACACGGACAAACATCCACTCCATCAATGGTGATTACACGCAGCATATCGATGTGTGCCGGGATGAGGTTCATGTTCACCCTGACAAGGGGGTCGTCTAGCAATTCGGCACGCGGCCTGAATCCCATTGTCACATCACCTCCACGAGCGATTAACTCGTTGACTCCATCCTGCAGAGGTGCAGCATCGAATTGCTCCTTGTCGGCGAATCCGATGTCTATACGAGTTCGCTCGAATCCAATTTGATTGCCCACGGTACGACCACCCCATAATTCGTCAGCAACTGCAGAAACAAGATGCTGTGCAGTGTGCATACGCGACAGTTTGTTGCGCCACGGGGTATCAATCTCGGCGTGCACTTCAGTGCCGCAGAGTTTGGAAAACTCGTCCATATCTCCACCCTCTACGCGGTGTGCCACCCCTCCCTTGCCGCGCACATCGATTACATTCAGTTCGATTCCGTCTCCAGAAAGTCTACCACGATCAGCAGGCTGCCCCCCTCCCATGGGATAAAAATAGGTCTTGTCGAATGTCAACCAATCCTCATCGACCGTAGAAATGACACATTCAAACGGGGCCGGATCGAGACCTGGGTGCAACTGGAGATGCCCCGGCTCACTCATCGTCATCATCCCCACGGGTCTCGCTTACATCCTTCTTCAATGGGGCGACATCATCCTTGTCGTCGAAGCTGAAATCTGTGCTCGAATGGTCCCAATCAATCGTGGGGTCATCCACTTCTTCCTCCTCATCAGAAATCGCGAGTGGAGCGCGAGGGTTGAGGCTGTAGAGGGATGTGTCGATGTCCGCAACTTCAACTGGCAAGGGTTCTGGAGGGGAATCTGGTTCTGGTAATTCTGATATTGAGTGATGGAATAAACCGCATTCAGGACAGCGCAGCGTGCCTATTTTAGTGAGGCAACCACAATCTGGGCAGGTCTCAAGTTCGTCGAAATCAGAAAGGTGTTCTGCCATGGGATCATTCCAAGAACAGCGAATCGAATGGCACCCAGACCTCTTCTTCATCATCGTCACGGCGCACCAGAACCTCATCTTCATCGTCGTCGAATTCGACTATCGTCCCTTTGAATTCGTCACCATCGTGCTCGACCCCAACATTGGATCCGATGTCGATTTCATCCTCCTCCTCCTCATCGTCCGAATCATCATCATCGTCATCATCATCGTCGCCATCGTCATCATCATCGTCATCTGA
>CAXEUS010000010.1:0-1838 GCA_963999385.1 uncultured Candidatus Poseidoniales archaeon
CAATTGACGGAGCGGCGGTTGATTACCAGTTCACACTCGAACTGGATGCTGTCCATGGAATCGACATCGAAAGTGAATATGCGCGCCTCAACATCGACCCGAGCGAAAAGTTGCGTCACCCGGTGACGATGCGCAACACTGGGAACGCACAGATGGGACTAGCTGCACGAGTGGTGCCACTCGATGCTGATGGAGAGGTGCTTCTGGGATTTACACCCGAACTATCGTTCCAGCATGATGGTTGGTTGGTTGGCGTGTTTGAGGTACACCACCTGAACGGAGGTAATGGAGGTGGACTCGACCCCAATGAAAGTGCCACGGTGCAGATTGAGGTTCAGGCACCTTCCCAAACCAGTGGCGGCATACACATCGGAGTGATTGGTTGGAGCGGCGGAGCGCCGCTGGACTCCCAGATGGTGGATTTCAACGTCGACATTGAATGGCTGCGAGGGGGTCTGTTAGAGGTGGAAGCGGACTGCAGTGAAGACGTGCTGCCCAATCGCACGTGTACCGCAGAAATCGCGGTAACCAACACCGGCAACTTCGCCGACTCGTTCGAACTTGTTGTGGATAGCGATTCGTGGCTGCACACATACATGTCGCGCAGCGTTCTGGTACTGCAAGAAGGTGAACGTCAGGATGGCATAATACTCACTCTTCAGGTCGATGGAGTGGTCTCCGCCTTCAGTCATGGAACGGCCGCTGTCACACTGCTGCTCGTGGATGGAGCAACTCTTGAAACACAGCAGGTCGATATGCGCGTAGGAGCATACGTCGACTGGGACCTCAATGCGGTGGATATGTCCACAGACTCACATGACAACGTATCAGTGGCCTTCACGCTGCGCAATCTGGGCAACGGGGACGACGGCCTGCAGGTCAGCATGCATGTCGATGTGAACACTGTTTACGGGCTGATTCCACCACCAGGGGCAACTCATGGTTCGACCGAGGGCGCGCCACGTTACTTCGAGGTACACAATGTCCCACCCGGTGTGAACTTCACCTTCCGGGCATGGATGCTACTCCCAACTGACATGGAGGCGAACGGAACTGCGAACATGCGTGTCGAGATGCAGAGTGTGCTAGCACCGGAAATCGTATTCATCAACGAGACTCAATCCGAGTTCCTCGCCGAGCAGTATCGTCCGGAGAACATCGAAGAGGATTCGGCATGGCAACGCCTCGAAATCTCAGCCAGCAAGATATGGAACACATTCAGCGGGCTGGCGATCACAATCATCGTCTGTTTGGTGGGTGCGTTCGGGCTTCATCGAGCGTTCACCTATCGCAAGCAGAAGGACGAGGAGTGGCTGGCTAAGCAGCCTAAACAGAAAGAGCCGGAGAACCCGGAGGACTGGTTGGGCAAGTTCACCAAAGGGGCTGGTGACACGGGACAGGCCGTCATTGGAGCGGTGGTGGAGGCCCCCAAGGTCGCAGCCAGAGTATTCACCGATCTATTCACTTCGAAGACGAAGAAACGCGGGGAGGAACGGGTGACCCCATCCGAGGAACTGCTCGACGCAGCTAACGTCGTGCTGGAACATCATCAAGGTGAGCGGGAACTGGTGCGGATGGATGACATCGCCGATGGCCTGCTCGATAGTGGAGACGCACACCCTGCGAACATTGCACTCTCGCCATCCGAAGAGGGGGCTGGAAGAACTATGCGCAAGCCGAAGCGAACTCCTGCAACCAAGCGTAAGACGGACCCTCGAAACAAGGAAACAACCGCAGTGGCAGTTGGCATTGAGACTCCGCCACAAGAGCCGGAGGATTCACAGGCCGCTTCAACCCCAGTGAGCAAGGACGAGGACGAGGACCTCGACCTTGACCTG
>CAXEUS010000011.1:0-4921 GCA_963999385.1 uncultured Candidatus Poseidoniales archaeon
CCTACGTCTACACCGAGACCGAGTAGGCTTCCGAGTACCGACTTCTTCGCCGGCTCTTCATCAGCCTCTGCTTCCCCCTCGTCCGACTCCTCTGGAAGTTGCTTGCGCAGCAGACCACGCAGACTGAACCGCTCAAGAAAACCGAGTGTACCACGCGCGTGAATCATTCCATGGGCGGCGGCGCGAACCATGACTCGATTGCTTTCCGACACGTTGCGAATCAGACGTCGCGTGCGCGCCACGCGCAGGAAGTCGACGAACAGCCAGAGCCCGCCTGCGATAATGAGCGCATAGACGCCCTTCATCGGAGTAACCTCCCAATCGGGCCATCCGAGCGGGTCGAACAGCGTGCGAGCGTAGAAAGCGAGGATGAATGGGAGGAAGATGGCGAGCAACTCGTTGAGCACGATGACCCACAGACCCCTGATTTTCAGAGAGCGCACCGCCTGCCAGATTAGTTTCTTGTCCGGGGAGAACTTCTGCACGAGATCGACCAGCGGTGGAAGCACCATGATTAGGCGTAGCAGGAGCGGGATTACCAGCACGTAGAGGTAGGCCTCGTATGGCGAAGCTGGAGGGAAGGCCGGCACGTAGATGACGTCAACCATGAGGCTAACAGGCCACCATCAGCCATCAAGCCACCGCGCGAAGGCTCATGTGGTGCGACCCCTAGGAATCGTGTGATGTCGTTCAGTTGTGACCTGTCGGATTGGCTCGGATTCTCCGTGGATGAGGCTTGGATGAATGAGAACGTCGCCTGGAAGGATTTCGGCACAGGTGTGCGCCTAGGGCGGCTGAAGCGGGAGGGGGAATGCTCGCTGGTGCTCTATGACGCCGATGCCGAGGTGGAGGTGGAGGCGTTCATGCCGCACATGCACCCTGGTGGAGAGGTGTATGTAGTGCTCAAAGGCGAGGTCTACGATGAGTTCGGTACCTACCCCACTGGCAGCATCGTCTGGATGGACCCCGATACCACACACAACCCGAAGACACGTGAGCGGACCCTGATTCTCGTACTCTGGCCGAAGGGCGTGAAGATCGTTCAACCAGAGTGAACTTCGAAGGCATCTTGTCGATGCCCTCAAGAACGATGCGCGTGGGCCGGCGCTTCTCGGAGGAACGGGTATGACACGGATGGTCGGCTGGCGAGAGCGAGCGGCATTACCTGAGCTTGGCATATCGGAGATGTCAGCGAAGATGGACACAGGTGCCCTTTCCTGCTCACTGCACGCTGAGGACATCTGCATCGTCGACGTTGATGGCGTGGACAAGGTCTGCTTCCGCCCTGCTGGCAGCGAACTGGTCTGTGAGGTGGAACTGCTTGAGATGCGCAGTGTGAAGGATTCGGGTGGCCACGTCACCGTACGGCCGTTCATCAGAACCGACCTCCTGCTGGGTGGAGAGCGGCTGTCGGTCGAACTGTCCCTCATTGATCGCGCACCCATGCGCCACCCGCTGATTGTCGGTCGCCGGGCGCTACGTGGTCGCTTCACAGTCGATGCAGAATCCGTTGAACTGTTGGGAAAAAGCGCTCAGAAAGAGCCTGGTTCAAGGCCCACCAAACGCTCAGAGACATCCCAGAGGCGTTCAGCCACCTCTCGGCTGCGTGCCTCCTTGACGCCGCGCAGGGGCCGACGACGAGCCCAGTAATCCCCCTTCTCAAGATCATCGAGGTCGGAGGTCGCCAGCCACACGCCGGTGTCGGCGCCCTTCTTGGGACCAATCATGAACGGGCGGCCTAGTTTGATGACCAGCCCGATTACGCTGCGTGATTCCTCGCCGAATCGAGTCCGCACAGGACCAGGGTGGAAGCAATGTGCGGCTACTCCCGTCCCGGCGAGACGTCTCTTGAGCACGCGCGTGAACAGGATGTTCGCCAACTTCGAGTCGCAGTACGCCTGCATCTGGCGGTAAGGTCGCTTCTCGAAGTCGAGGTCGTCGAAATCCATGTGACCCAAGCGCGACGCCTCGGAAGCAGTGGAGATAACCCGTGATGGGGCGCTCGCCTTGAGAGTGGGCAGCAGGAGATGGGTAAGCAGGAACGGAGCGAGATGATTGACACCGAAGGTGACCTCGTGGCCTTGAGCGGTCAACCTGCGATCACCGATTATCGAACCGGCGTTGTTCAGCAACAGGTGAAGTCGGTCGTGTTCGGCGGTGAATTCGGCGGCGAACCTGTGGATGTCCTCGAAATCGGCCAAATCGCACTGCATCAATTCGAGCGAATCGCTTCCTGTCGCTTCTCGAACAATCTCCAGTGCCGCTTCACCGCGCGTCTGGTCTCGGCTGACCATCACCACGTGAGCGCCCGCGCTCGCAAGCCCCTTGCACAATTCGAGTCCGATGCCCGAATTGCCCCCGGTGACCAGCGCTACCTTCCCTTGCATGGTCATCCCGACCCGTGGATGAGGTGTCCGGCTATCAGTCGGTCGATTCAGCGGCCTTGTTGCAGATGGGGCACATGTCACAGGTGCAGCCTGTCGAGGAATAGTGGGGGATGAGCCAGAATCCACCCAACAGCGCGGTGGTGTAGTGCAGCACGCCGACGATGATGCGAGCCTCTTGGCTGCCCGTCGCGGATTCGGTCAGAAAACCGCAGGTGTACAGAGTCTCGACAGTCGCGATGACCAGAGCCATCGCGCCGAACTGCTTCCATGCCGTGTCACCCCACTTCTCGTGCATCCACATCCAGAGGAATGCGCCTACGGCCCCGACGAGTAGGCAAGTGAGAATCATCATCGAGGTGAACTGGCCGAAATCCATCACCACGCCAGTCCTCATGTCGTTAGGATATTCATCGAATCCTGCAATTTTTAGGGCTATCAGAATAGGGATGTTCGCTGCCGCAACTACTCCTCCGGCCTTCAGTCCCCCCAGCGCTATCTCCTTCGCTCGCATCGTCTCACCCAACATGACACTCATGGGGCGGACTGAAAACATCCCGCTACCACAGACGACCATGGGCGCTCGCGAAGTGAGCAGCATCGTGCCGACCCACCAACTGCTCGAAGGAGGTGGATTCCCCGTTCGCAGGCCTGCTGCTCTTGGACGTCTCACTGACCCGTTCCTGCTGCTCGACGAGATGGGGCCGGTCGACTGGGCCCCTGGTGAAGCAATCGGCGCGCCTGCGCATCCACACCGTGGTTTCGAGACCGTGACCTACCTGTTGCAAGGAAGCATGTGTCACGGCGATTCAGCCGGGAATTCGGGTGAATTAGGGCCAGGGGATGTGCAGTGGATGACCGCAGGGCGCGGCGTGATTCACTCCGAGTTACCCGAACCGGAGTTCCTCGAGTCAGGCGGGGTGATGCACGGCTTCCAGATATGGGTGAATCTGCCTGCAAAGGACAAGATGATGGAACCAAGGTATCAGGACATCCCGGCTGCCGATATCCCGGTTGCAGAGAGCGACGACGGCCTCGTGCGGGCGCGGGTGGTGGCTGGGGAGTGTCTGGGTGTGAGCGCGGTAATCGAGACTGTCATCCCGATCGTCTACATCCACCTGACCATCCAACCGGGTGGAAGTCTGGTTCAGCCCTTGGATGAGGATTTGAACAGCATCATCTACTGCTTCGGCGGAGAGTTGAACGTCGAGAATGGATTGGTGAGCGACGGCCAGATGGCGATTCTGTCAGAGGGTGACGCGGTGGCAATCTCGGTTGCCGAAGATGCCGAGGGGGCCGCTGAGGCCCTGCTTCTCGCTGGGGAGCCGCTCGACGAGCCTATCGCCCGCTATGGGCCGTTCGTGATGAACACTGAAGAGGAACTACGTCAAGCGTTCACAGACTACCAGAGTGGCAATTTCGCATGACTTGGCCGAGAGCATGGTTGAAGAACGACGCTTTTTGTGGAAATGGCATGAAACACCGCCATGGCCCCTGTCTGATTCTGGTCGCACTGCTACTGATGACCTCTGCTCTGCCTCTCACTCAATCAGAGGGAACCCGTGATCTCATCAGCGACGACTCCGCGTTCGCGGACTTTGACGAGGCCATCACCGAACTAACCGAAAGATGGAGCATTCCCGGCACCCAAGTTACGGTGATGTACAACGGCACGCTCTTCTTCAACAAGGGATACGGAGTGGCCGACAGCGACTCTGCGACCAATGTCACGAACGAATCGAAGTTCCGAATGGCCAGCCTGTCCAAGGCGGTGACCTCGTCGGGAATTCTAACCATGATTCAGAACGGAAATATCTCACTGGATGACAGAATGGTCGACTTGATTCCAGACCTAATCCCCAGTGCGTTGGAGGGCTGCGATTACCCGAGTCACTCGACTTCATACTCGATTGACAACATCACGGTGTCACAACTGCTCAATCACCGTGCAGGATTCAATCCGTCCTCTGACCCTACCTACTGGCATTGGGACACGTGGGAGAGCAGGAATGACGACTGCCTCGACATAGATTCGCTGAACACCGACTACGATGACGGAAACCTAGCTCCCGTCCCGATGGAGAGAATCCTCTCCGAGTGGCTGCGCCGTCCACTCGATTACGAGCCGGGCAGCGACTACGAATACTCCAACATCGGCTACCAGATTCTGGGGCAGATCATCGAGGCTCAGTCCGGTATGGGATACGAGGCCTACATCCTCGAAAACGTGCTGACACCGATGGGCATCGACAGCATGTCGATTGGAATGACGATGCCCGACCAGAGGGCGAAGGATGAGGTCACCTACTACGACTACGAGGAGGACACCAGCCCGTGCCACTTCCCTTCAGGTGAGGATGGGAACGGTGACCCAATCTTCGAGACCGCAGCGGACCCTGACTGCGGCGGCTTCGTGGTCGAGGAGAAGGATGGTGGAGGCGGCTGGATTGCCACCGCGGCAGACTATGCGCGCTTCCTTGCGCACATCGACGGGACAATGACAACGACTGCCTTCAACAACTCGTTCGAGTACTTCA
>CAXEUS010000012.1:0-2272 GCA_963999385.1 uncultured Candidatus Poseidoniales archaeon
ATGCGGAGACAGATGTGGCTGGAGTCGAAGGAGGATTCGAGAACGATGCAGAGTCAGGGAACTGCAACGGGGAAGCCGTTTCCTTCTCTTACTCAATCACTCCCGATTGGAATGGAGCACCATACATGGTCGAAGATGTGAGCAAGAACGACATCTGGGCCAAATGGGATGATGGTGGAAACGGCATCGGTGAATGGCTGTGCAGCGTGACTCTCGAAGTGAACAATCCACCAACTCCCGCCGGCCAATTCGTGGACAACAGCGAGGAAGTAACGGTCATCTGGACAGTTACCACCTACACGGTCGAGATAACCGCGATGACCGACCAGTGACCCGAATTCCAAGGTGGTGTGAATTTGGGATTAGTTGGGTTCGATGAGCATCACATGGGCTCTTCGGTTTCCAATCCAGAATCTGACGGTCTATCTCTACTGGCAACCCAACTCGAAGAACTAGGTCACGAAGTAGAGCGCATAGAATCTGAGCTCCCGGTGGACGCTGCTCTCCCATGGGACGTACTCGTGCTTCCATTTCCAAAACTACAGTTCAGCACTGAAGAAATGGTCGCGTTGCACGAGCATCTCCGCTCAGGTAACGGTCTGCTGTTGCTCACCGAGTGGGGAGACCTGTACTCTCACGTGGACCACTTGAACGAGTTGACCGGACCATACGGCATTCACATCCAGAAGGACAGGGTGACCGACCTAGAGGAACACGTGAGTCATGAGGTGAAACTGGGTGGAGTCGTGCTCGATGAGCAACCGATGCCGCACTACGTTCGAATCCGAAACTTCAGTGAGCACCCGATTACAGAGGGGCTCTCGGAACTCATCTACTTCTCCGGCTGCAGCCTCAAGACCAGCGAACCTGCTGTGGCCGTTGCTTCAACGGAGGCGACCTCCTTCGGAGACTTGGATTTGGACATCGAACTCGATGATGATGAGGAGCAAGGAAATCTCACCATCGCCGCCGCCTCTGAAATTGAGGGTAGGATTCTGGTCGTCGGTGATAGTAACATCGCTGCCAACGGCTATGTCGAACAGGGAGACAATCTGGCGTTCATTTTGCAGGCAATAGAATGGCTGCTTCGCGCGCGCTAGCGCACGTGCGCACGGGCGAACCCTCATAGGGATGGGCAGATAGCGGCGAGCATGGCCCTCTCGTTCTTCTTGATGGGGACCATCGCGTTCGCAGTGGCGTTCTTCGTCGGTAGTATGCTACGCATCATCCGCCACTGGGAAGGGGCAGTCGTCTATCGACTCGGTGTCTGTAAAGGTGTTCTAGGGCCAGGAGTCAGAGTGGTAATTCCATTCATCGACCGACTGGTGCGCTGGGATTTGCGCATGCTCATCAACGACATTCCCGGTCAGTCGGTCGTCACCTTCGACAACATATCCCTGTCCATCGATGCAACCGTGTTCTACAAGGTGAGAAACCCGATGGACGCGGTCAACAAGGTGACCAATGCGCGGTCGTCAGTCGGGATGGCTGCGCAGGGCGCGCTCAGGGATGTTATCGGATCGGTACCGCTCGACACGGTTCTGCAAGAGCGAGAGTCTGTGGTCGAGCGCATCCGTGGTAATCTCGACGATGCCACCGACCCGTGGGGTATCCATGTAGTCCATGTCGAGTTGACAGACCTGCAGTTACCCCACGACCTGACGCGGGCGATGGCCAAGGAGGCAGAGGCCGACCGAGAGGCGAAAGCGCGCGTCATCAAGGCGGGGGCGGAGCGGGAGGCTGCGACGAAACTGGCCGAAGCCCAGGAGCTGTTCAGTCGATTCCCGGCACTGATGGAACTACGCAGACTGCAGGTGCTCTCAGAAGTCGGAGCGGAGAATAACGCCACGCGCATCATGATGCTGCCCGACACATGGATCGACATCTCAGGTGGCCCTCTAGGCGAGTTGCTAAAGGGAGGTAAGTCTTGATGGCGATTGAAATTATCCTCGAATCTCTCTGCGGTCTGCTGTGCGGAGGGCTCGTCGCGGCACTGATTCTCGGACTGAAGGCGGCTGGCGGCATGTACGCCGCCTCCAGCGGAGACCCTTCTGCATATTCTCCACGCGGCACATGGCCGCGCCGTGGAGTCTTCACAGTGCTGGATCAGTACGAGCGGGCAGCTAGGTTCACCTTTGGAAAACCCGCAGGAGTCAACTCCGTGGGAATAGCCATCCGCTTTCCATTCATTCAGGAATTCCTGCTTGTCGACATCCGTGACCGGCCAGAGAACATCCCCGGCCAGGTGTGCATCACCCGCGACAACGTGAGC
>CAXEUS010000013.1:0-3503 GCA_963999385.1 uncultured Candidatus Poseidoniales archaeon
TGATAGACTCCAGCGCTCCGCGCACCGATCTGGATCTAGCGCTCTATCGAGACAAGAACGGCGACGGAAACATCAACTGGGGCAATGAGCAGATCGACATTTCAGGAAACTGGAACGCAGACGAGGAGATTACAGTCGAGAATCCCGAAGACGGGACATGGTGGGCTGTAGTCAATGGATTCGATGTCCCTAACGGTTCGGCGAACTTCTGGCTCAAGCGCACCATCGTATCCGGGGGTCTGCTCGAGGTGACCAATCTCACCGAATTGAACAGCACAACGATTCAGAGTCGCTTCCCCAACGGGAGCAGCGTACTAGCCGGGCAGATGCCGGTCACCGCATTCGACGTCGTCGTCGACTATGGCATGCCCTCAGAGCCGGGAGAATGGCGCGGATACATCGTTCTAGAACTCACATCTGGTGGAAAGGTCAGGCTCGCATACGACTACCAACTGCTTGACTACCCGCCCGAAATGCAGTTCTCCACTCCCCTCAATGGGACACACACGAATGCCACACTGCCAGTCAATCTCGCGGTCAGGGATATCGGTGACGGGTTCAACCTCTCCGCATTGAGTTTGGAGGCGGATCCATCGTTGCTCTGGGATAATGTGTCAATATCTGTAGAGGGCGTCGAATCATACACCAGTGATATCCGGGACCTTACGGACTCGTGGAAACGCTGGAACAGCGGAGATAACCTGTCCAATGGAACTCACTACTCGGAGACATCCGGCAAGGTTGTCATCGAAGCTGAGTCCTATACTGGCAGGGTAGCCGGAGATACATTGAATCACACATGGATGACGAACTCATCTATCTCTGGATACTCGGGTTCGGGTCATTTGAGCGCTACCCCAGATGATGATGAGAATATCAATATAGGCTCACGCTTAGACTACTCTATAGATTTCAACACCCCAGGACAGTACTATGTTTGGCTACGCTTGAGCGCGCCAGACGTGAACGGCGATTCTGTCGGTTACGGAATCGACGGGCAGCAACTCGGATCTATTGATGCGACGCGGGTCGACAGTCAATGGGCTTGGGCGGCCAGTGGGTGGGCGAATAGTCAGAGTCATGTAGCCACATTCATGGTGCAGGCGGCTGGAAGGCATGTGTTCAGCCTGTGGATGCTGGAGGATGGCATCAGCGTCGACCGAGTAATCATCGTTGACGACTGGCTCTATACCCCCTTGGGGAAGAACGAGACCACCTCGACTCTCTATGAGGAGGTTCTGATGCGCTCAGCGTGGGTCAACATGACGCTCCCTGCACAGGAGGGGTGGCACACATTCTGGGCGAATGTCTCAGACAATTTCGGCAAACTGAACCAGACCACCCTGATGGTGGAGTACGATACATTCGCACCCCCACTCATCCTGCACGGATGGTCCCTGCTGACGAATGTCTCCAACCCTGACTGGCTCTGGGTCGAAACCGATGTGGGTACACGCATATGGGTCGACGGAATCGAGCATCTTGTAGATGCGGGCGGCAGGGCAAATATGTCACTTTCATTGAATCCAAGCGAATGGTCGAATGTCGGAGGTGATCCAGATGATGCCAGCACATGGGAGTGGGTGGGATTGAACACTTTCAGGGTCGATGCGATGGATTTGGCCGGAAACTGGAACCAACTTGAGTTCGATATCGTCTTGGACGAGATAGGACCTACCAATGATCTGCCTCCTCAGGTTGACAAGCAGGTCAAGTTCGTGCAGACGACGGGAGATTCACCGAACGGAAGTTGGGCATGGCCACCGTTCGATGGTATGGACAGTGACTTCAGCGGGGCTCTCAATGCTAGGACTGGACCGATGCTGCTGCATCTTGAATCGATCTACGACACGAGAAGGATGTGCGTCCGCCTGTTGGATGATTCAGGAGCATCGCACTACCGCGACTGCGAGCACAATCCTGAACCCCCCTGGGGCAGCGACGACAGTGCCCACGTGCGCGCTGGATGGCCTGCCTCATCCTCATCTCAGGGTCCGTGGGCACACACATCGTTCGAGTTCGTGGTCAACCAGTCGCAATTGCTCGATGGAGAGTATACCGTGGAGGTTGAGTTGCTCGATTTCGCTGAGAACTGGGGCCACGAGAACTTCACCCTCAGCCTCGATCGCACCCCACCTGAGCTAGACTGGCTGTCGCCAGCGAACAACACCACACTGATGCACCATGAGTTCGTCGCCGAGTGGAACGTCTCAGAACCCGCACGCGTGCAACTGATGGTTGACGGTGTTGTGGAGACGGAAATCAACTGGCAGCACACTGTGACCTCCTCAGCCCCATTGGTGCTTGACAGTACGGGGGGACACGAGATTTGCATCTACGCGGTCGACCTATCATTCGGCCCCGACCCGAATACAGTATTCGAGTGCATCATCGTCCAACTACCTCCTGAAATCTACATCCCGACGGTAACGGCCGATTGGAACGCCAGCGTGGTCAACACTCCTACGGTGGTTGCTGACCTGCACCTCGGTCCGGACCAGACATGGAGTATGAGTCGTCTCACCAATTCATCGTGGGTTCCGATTACCAGCAATCGCCCTAGTAATGGCGACCTGTCGGTTTCGGTTGACTTGCTCGAAGGTGACAACCACATTCGCTTCGACATCTCGGCACTAGAGCGCATGTTCGTGTTCATTCTAGAGGTGCATCTCGATACCCATCCTCCTCTCCTCACAATCGACTCACCGCCACGTGACTCGTTCACTGCCCTCTGGTCATTGGAGGTGACTGGGGGGTGTCAACCGGACCTTGTGGTTCACGTACGGATCGGCGACGAATCGTCCTCAGGTCCTTGTGCAGATGTGGGCACCTATGCTGTGAGTACCGAATTACCTGGGATAGATGGTCAGTGGCAGCTGAACGTCAGCAGCACCGACATCGCCGGAAATCTTGGATGGATGGCACACAACCTGTCTATCGATCGCCGGTCGCCTGAGGCGCGCTTGCAGTGGGAGGTGAATCGGTGTGAACCCGAGCCTGTGCCCTCCTTGTTCATTCCAGAGCCGATAGCCGATTGTGAATTGCTCCTCAGAGTCGACTTCTTAGACGACGACATTGTTGACTGGTCGCTGGTTATTGAGCGGGAGCGGGAGATTGAGCACAGTGTTACTGGAGGAACTCCGGGGGGGCAAACCCTCCAATTCGACATCTCGGAAATCGCCAGACCGGGACACTGGACTACATCCCTGCGAGTATCTGATTCGGCAGGGAACACTCAGATGATTGAACTGGAGACTGACGTCATTGCACCTGAGAACACCATGACAGCGAAGGTAAGCGAGCCTGGCTCGCTGGCTAATATGGTGAGCATCGCCGGCCTGCTGCTGCTGCTCCTTCTCTGGCAGCGCAGACAACAGCGAAAATCAGTGAACCAGTGGGATGAACCAATCAGCACAGCTCTCGACCCAGAGTTGTTCATAGACGATTACGAGGATGTCGATGACCTCGAATCGATGAAGATGACCACAAGCATTGGGCCGGCA
>CAXEUS010000014.1:0-6102 GCA_963999385.1 uncultured Candidatus Poseidoniales archaeon
ACCTGATGATGACGATTGCATCGACATCCAGCAGGTGTGAGAGATGACCGTCCACCAAGGTCATGCAACTGGGCGAGACATTCCAGTCAGTGGTCAATTGATTGCGAAGTAGTTCGACATCGATGGGTGCGGCTCCATCTTCAGCGTCCGCGGCGTCCAGCGCGCCAGCGGCGTCCGCTAGTTCCTCCACCGTCTGTACAGCGACATCCTCGTCCTGCTTCTGGGAGTAGGTACGGCTCACTGCACACATACTGCTCTTACCACATCCTGGTGTGCCGGTAACGGCGATGCGTAGCGCCGGCAAGGAGGCCATTGGAGCCGGCGTAGCGCCGTCGACCATCAACTTGCGCACCAACTGAAGAATTATACCGCACGACCTCAATCATTTGCTTAGCGAGGGAGTGAGATGAACAGAGAGGATACAGCCACGGCAATCGTGCTCATTGTGGCGGAACCAGGTGCGGAGAGCGATGTATACAATCAACTGAAGCGAATTCCAGAGGTCGTCGAGGCGATGTTGCTGTTCGGAGAGTACGACCTTTACGCCAAGTTGGTATGCGATGATTTCGGGATGTTGGGTAGTGTGATAATCAATCAGATTAGGGCAATCGATGGAGTCGATTCTACCAAGACGCTGACCGCTGCCCCTGTGGGTTAGCCAGCAACTTCCACCATTGTCGCCGATGCATTCACTTAGTGCATATGTGAGCCGGAGGCATGGTCGAGTTGGTTGATGACGGCGATAAGATTCGTTGGAGTGTTGTGCTGGCGGCCATAGACCCGCGTGAATCCAAGATGAACTGGTTGCTGTTGGTAATACCTGTAGCTGCCTACTTTTCGTTGGTCGAACATAACCAGCCGTTGGCGTTCCTCACGTCGATGGTGGCTATCATGCCGCTTGCCTATTTGATGGGCCGAGCTACTGAGGAGTTCGCACTCAGAACGAGTGAGGCGGTAGGAGGCCTGCTCAATGCTACATTCGGAAATGCACCTGAACTGATCATAGCCGCGTTAGCCATCGTTGCCGCGGCAGCATCTCTTACTGCAGGAGATCAGGAATCGGCAGATACACTGGTACACATCGTGCAGGCATCACTGATTGGTTCCATATTGGGAAACTTGCTGCTGGTACTAGGATTGGCCTTCGTCTGGGGGGGAATTCACCACAAGGTGCAGGAGTTTAATCAGACTCAGGTAGGGGCAAATGGTTCACTGTTGTTACTGGCTGTGATTGCGCTCATTTTACCTACTGCATACCACATGAGCGGTGGTGAAGAATCTCAGGTTCTCCGGCTTTCTCACGCCACTGCTGTGGTTCTGATGCTGCTCTATGGCTTGTTCTTGGTGTTCCAGTTCCGTACGCACACGGAACTATTCGCCACAGATGGAACACATGAGGAGGAGCCAACGATGCGCAAGCGAGAGGCCATGCTGCTGTTGCTGTCGTCGACTGCGTTCATCGCATGGATGGCAGAGATTCTCGTACATTCGGTCGAGGCGGCTGGCGATGAATGGGGGCTACCAACGGTGTTCATCGGGGTCATCTTGCTGCCGATGTTCGGCAACGCTGCTGAACACTTCACCGCCGTGACGGTGGCTGGTAAGGACAAGATGGATCTCTCGTTCGCCATCGCGGTGGGCTCAAGCACACAGATTGCAATCTTCGTGGCACCACTGATGGTGTTGCTCGCATGGGCAATAGGTGTGCCATTGTCGTTCGAGTTCGGCTTGTTGGAGACGATAGCCACCTTCCTTGCCGTATTGATTACCAATGCGATTGCCTCTGATGGCAAATCCAACTGGCTTGAGGGAACTATGCTGCTGGTCACCTACGCATTGCTAGCCATGACCTTCTCGCTAGGATGAGATTCACAGGCTCTCAAGGGCCGCGGATGTACAGTGTACAGGAGCGACAATTGGGTTGCAGCGGCTGGGCGTGCCGTTCGGGATATCGACCCAGTAGTCAATGCCCTCCACCTGCCCTGGATAATCTGTGGAAATGCTGTGTGCGCCGACGGCCAGAGCCGCCTCCAAGCGCGTGGTGTCGTTGTTGTCAGCCTCCTCGCCGCCGCTGTCCGCGCGGCTGCGAACGATGTAGCCCTCCGTGACGAGTCGGGTAATCTCCTCCCCATCGCCCACCGGGTTGGTCAGCGAGAAGATCGATGCCTCGCCGCTCGACTCGCCGGACAGCGTGAACATCCGGGCGCCCCCGAGGCCCGGATGGTCCTCAAGGTAGAGGTCTCGGGTTTCGCCGGATGCGAGCAGCACGAACACAGCCTTGCCGCGGCTCTCCTCGAGCAGTGGCCAGCCATCGTTGAGCACCCCTTCCTTGAGAGTGGGCCACTCGCCGCGCACGTCATCGGGAGTAATCGTCTTGTTTCGGGGCCAGAACTGCGTAATCTCCTGCTCGATGTCCTCCAGCAGCCCCGACAGCTCCAGCGTTGTGGTGACGTCAGTTGCCTGCTCCGGCCAGTCCTTGGGCTCGACCCAGACGAACATGGGGTGGTGACCCCCGTTGGACTCTGACCAGTCAAGCAGGGTTGCCAAGCAGTCTTCGAAGGTGAGGCAGGTGGTCCCCGAATCGTACTGATTGTGGTACACGTACAACTGACCACGCGGGTCCCACCAGACGTCGATTTCGAACTGCCTGACGCCAAGTTGGGAACTCTGGACGTCAAGTGGCTCGTGGGTGTACATGTACTCCCTCGAGGGTGAGACCAGCGGCTCGATGTGGTACGAGTTGTGGGTGCCCTTCATCTGGATGTGATTAATCCGTAATGGTTCCACCACTTCCTCTTCCCGCTGCTCCTCAACGTCATCCGCGAATAATAGACAACCTGAGAGCGATGTGGTCAGCAGCAATGTGAGAGTTAGCAGCACGGAAGGCGGTACAACGATGGTGTGAGTCAATCTCATCCGAGCATCCCTCTCAGGATTCCTTCTTCCATGCGCCAGTCCACCAACCCCAGTAGATGAATCCGAAGGCCATGCTGGTCATGTGTGCCACCGATGTGAACGTACTGATGCCGTGAGAGACGTAGTTCCATATCTCGAAAATTATCGCTATCACAATGACGAGCCATGTGGTATTGCTCTGATGTGCAGAGGCTCCGATAATGCCGAAGAAACCGACCGAGCCACCTTTCCAATTGCGCCACATCCCTTGGTTAATCACCTCGCTGTTCGGCCACAGCATGTGACCAAAATTCATCGTCAATGCAACCAGAATACCGGCGGCTGCGACAGAGCCGAAGAACATCAGAGTGGCCTTGATGCTGCCCTCGCGCACCTCGAAAGATTGCATGAAGAGCATGAATCCGAGGGTGACGAAGAAGATGTGTTCCCCTCCTCCGTGGTGAAACCATGGTGCTAGAACAAGACTGACTAGAAATTTCAACGGGTTGGTGATGATCTCCTCAGGCCACAACGCTCCTACGCAACCGAGGGTTCCTCCGACATCGATGCATTCCAATTCGCCTTCATATCCAAGCCATATCGCCCAGATCACAACGAGATAGAATATGCTGAACTTACGTGACAGTAGTAGTTTCAACGGCCGCAGAGGCCGCCCGTCTACAGCGCACCAAGGCCATGACCAAGGCAGTGCGGGAAGTCTCTCTTCTGTCAACACCTCACCCCTGTGGTGGATCTACTCCGTCGTAGTATTCAGCTACAACTTCGTCAAGTTGAGAGGAGATGCTCGACTCATCAAGCGTGAGTGTGTTACCATCTTGACGTAGGCATTCACCATCTACCCAAACATCCAGACATTCGGCCGTCGAATAGAGTAAATTCGCCAGCAGGCGTCTGTCAGCAATCCCTCGCGGGCGCATGCGCACGTCGTCAAGTGACCAAGCAACCCAGTCGGTCGAGTCCTTGGTGGCGAGTTGCCAGGTCTCGGCCGGAGGCAGGATGGTCGGGTCCCAGTGGTCGTGACGCTGGATGAGTGAAGCAGCCTTCGCCTCCGCACGCATGTCTAGGCTGTTGTTCGAGGCTGCCCCGTCGGTGCCGAGCCTGATGTCTACCCCAGCCTCTACCATCGCTGGATAGGACATCGTTCCCCCTACCCCCAACTTCTGGTTGCTGATTGGGCAGTGTACCGCGTGTGCTCCGTGGCCGGCGAGAATTCGCATCTCCCGCTTGGTCACCCAGCCGCAGTGGGCACAGACGGTTCCTTCGGAGAAATATCCGATGGAATCTAGGTACTCGATGGGATACATGCCATGCTCAGCATGGCAATCAGCGACTTCCTTGCGGGTCTCGCTGGCGTGGATGTGAAGTCGACATTCGTGCTCTCTAGCCATCTCAGCGGCCTTCAGAAGCGTCTCTTCGCTGCAGGTGTAAACCGCGTGGGTTCCTATTCCGTACTCGACCCGCTCGCTCGGGGGGTCCGATCTCAACAGCGCATCCATCTTGTGAAGGGCTTCCGAACCACCTGATGGATAGGATGGTGTGGGGAAATCGGTGATGGGTCCGCAAGCCACCCCGCGTATCCCCGCTTCGATGAGGGCGTCTGCCACGACGTCGGGATGGTAGTACATGTCGCAGGCGAAGGTGGTGCCAGTCGCAATCAACTCACACGCCGCGGCCCGCGTGCCGACCGCCACATAGTCTGCAGTCAGTCGCTTCTCGACCACGAAGATGTTCTCTTCCAGCCAACGCATCAGCGGAAGCCCCTCTCCCATGCCTCGGTTGAGAACCATACCAAGATGGGTGTGCCAGTTCTGTAGCGAGCGGGTGATGAGCCGGTTTGAGCCGTCGATTGTCGTGGTGACATCCTCGTCGCCGTTGGAAGACGCCCAGGAACCATCTGGATGAAGCAGAAAGTCTCCCCTCTGAAGGACGCAATCGTGGTCGAGCAACCTAGTGTTGAGGTAGCGAGTGACACCAGCACTGTCGTCGGTCACGGCTTTCCCTCCACCTGCTCACGGCAGGGGTTGTGGCATGAGCATTGTCACGCCGAATATGTGGTGTTCATCGTCGAATGCCCGTCTAATTGTTCTTAGGGACGTACGGAATAATAATGCCAGCCAGAGCGGGGACAGCGCGCGTCTGAATCCAAATCGACCCTTGTCCACTGAAGTGCATCACCAATCCTTCACCACCGAACATGAACGACTTCATTCCACCGACTTTACCAATTTGGTACTGCACCGTGTCTTCGAAAGCCACCACGTGACCAGTGTCGACAGTGACAGTCTGGCCCGCTTGAATTGGAATCTGCTTGATTGCTCCATAGGAGTTGTAGTAGACCCGTCCAGGTGCACCGTCCTCGGTGAAGGCGCGGATGAAGAACAGGCTCTCACCGCTGAAGGCGCCTTTGAGTCCTTGGAATTGTGTGTCGGTCTGTAGATTGCTGGTCGATGCCATAAACGAACCTGACTGGATGAACAACTGCCGTCCCGGCTGCACATCGAACCAGGCGAGGTCACCCGGTGGTGAAGGTGCTAGAGAGACCCACCCACCGCCTGCTCCACCGGTGAAGGTGTTCAGGAAGAATGACTCGCCCCCCAATACTGCTTTCTTCAGTCCTTTGAAGAATCCACCACTAGATTTTGTTTCCATCGTCACATTCTCTTGAGCGACCATCGCCCCTGGTTCCACTCGCACAGTCTCTCCATCCGCCAGACTCAGCGTCAGCATCGCGTAGGCTGGCTGGAATTCCACCTGTTCCTCCATGCCTCAATCTAATCGATTAGCGTACAAATACATGCCTCTAGCCCCTCTTCTTGAAAGGAGACGGACTCTGCCGGTGATTCGATGACGGACGACCCGTACCGCGTGCTCGGAGTTGGGTCTGACGCTTCGGATGCAGAGATTAAGCGGGCGTATCGCAAACTAGCGCGGCAGTACCATCCTGACCGTAATCCGGGAGACGCAGCCGCCGAGGAGCGCTTCAAGGCCATTCAAGCCGCACACGAGCAAGTAGAATCACCTCAGAAGCGACGAGAGTTCGATGAACAGCAGCGAATGCGGAATATGTTCGGTGGTGGCGATTTAGGCAATATCGGCATCAATTTCGAGGGTGGCGCTCCCGGAGGAATCGAGGACATCATCGCCCAGTTCTTCGGCGCTCGCGGCTCCCGGGCACCACCCGAAGCT
>CAXEUS010000015.1:0-10006 GCA_963999385.1 uncultured Candidatus Poseidoniales archaeon
CAGGTGGACCAGGTTAGCACTGGGAACGTGGTGCGCATCGAAGGTGGATGGTGTCGCCGCAGCCACGGTGAACTGGTTGTGAGCACCGGGCGTCACGGTCAGTTGACCGTACTCGACTCGTGAGTGCCGACAGGCCAGCCGTCTATCGTTGAGCAATCATAAAAGGGGGTAGCCGTTCGGGGGGCTACTTGAGGTCGTGAGCATGAGCAAGAAAGCAGAGGTCTGCAGCGCATCAGGACGCCCATTGACCGAGCAGAGGAGTACCGGATTCCCCTGCCCGAGTTGTGGCGAAGGCATTGGTCGCAGCGCCCGTTGCCGCAACCAAGGTGTGCCATACATCTGTCCCGGTTGCGGCTTTACTGGTCCCTGAGGTGAACTGATGGGACGAGTTGCGATTCGTTACAAGATAATGTGCGACCCAGATGTCGACTTGGACGCAGACGCGATTGCCGCGGAAATGGAATCACTGGAGAGCAATGTCGGGGTCGTCCAGATGGTCGAGACCAAGCCGCTCGCCTTCGGAATTAAGTTCGTCGAGGCGCACTGCGTGATTGATGAGGGCGACGGTACCGTCGACGCATTCGAGGATGAAATCCGCTCAATCAGTGGCGTTGGCGAGATTGAGGTCCTGCAGATTGGACGCCTGTGAATGATAGCCAGTCATCTGGCTAGGAAATATTCTCAGTTCTGGTGTATCGGAGTGCGCATCAGCTCGCGCATCAAGGTGGTCGCGTAGGTCCCAGGTGGTAGACTGAATCGAAAGCGGACTGAACCACCATCAGGGTGCCAACACTCCTCTGGGAGCGGGCCATCTGTCCAGCGCTGACCAAGATCATCTCCTTCGACCACTGCCGCCACTTCATGTGTCAGTTCTGAGAAATCAGCTGTCAGTGCGCGCCGCGTCCCTCTGGTGGTCAGACGGGGAATCTCGGAGACCCTCCAGTCAGTCGAATCTAGTTCGAGGTCCGCTATCACCTCGCGCTCCAACTCACCAATTTCATCTAGCGCGACCACCGATTCGGCTCCCGGAAGTGGGCCTGTGACGGCCAGCCGCCCCCGGCGACAGTTACGCGCGATGCGCTCCAATGTATCCTCCTCAACAGTAGAGAGCTTTCCGACATCGACTTTGCCACCTTCCAGCAGTGGCCCCACAAGGTCGCCCACTAGTGGGGAAGTGAGAGGCATGCCTCGTTCAACTCGCCTTGCCAGCACGTGGTTGAATACAAGGGACTGCAACGCGTGAATGGTCATCAGTTGCAGGTTATTCGGTAGCCTGCGGAACGCCCCGCGCCAATCATTCTCTCTTCCATTGAGGTGGTTGAGCATATCTCGCTCAAACCCAAGATGTTTGGGAATTACCTCCAGAGCCGCTTCAACAGACTGCTGTTCTCTCCAACAGTTGCGAAAATGGGATGCCTCCTCTGATTCCTTCTTGCCAGGCATGCCAAGGTAGGCATCCACTGCTTTCTGGTAATCTCCATTCAGCACATGACGCCCCACCTCGGCTGTAACCGGGCGCGTCGACCCGAACCGCTGTGGACCGATCCAGTTAGGGAAGCGCGCTTCACCAAGCCGTTCTTCGAGTGCCGTGATGATTGTTTCCACTCGTTCGACAGCATCCTCACTGCTTAACGGGGAGCCGTCGGCGTTCGCACAGCCGCGCACCACTATTGTGAATCTGTTACGCTCATGGTCCCCCATGCGCAATTTCTGGTGGGTGCTGCCGAGAACCTCGATGTCGACATCCTTCAACTCAACTCCTTCGACCTTATGCGCCGGGGCATCAATGACGAATCGTTGCGTTGTCACCGCCCGCTTGTCTTTCGTACCTGAGAAGAAAATACGCTTACGACTGATGCTCAACTCACGCGCCAATCTACTGACGAAGCGGTTGGTCTCCCAATCAGTGAGTGTAATGAGCGCGACTGTGAACCTTCCTTTCTGGTCGAGTGCGGGAATCTTCCCGACCTCCTCGACGCGGAAGTCCTCTACTCTGACTTTCAGCAGTCCGCCGATTCCATCAGCATCTGATATCCAAGTGGAGAGCCCGAGACTCTGCGCCAGGTCGTCTTCAGGCATCCAGCCCGCCTCAGGACAATTTGACTTTCCCGAATTCCTTGGCAATTCCGGAGCAGAGTGTCTTCAACACCTTCGAGGCATCCTTGCCTTTCTTCACTCGTAGGTAGAGTTCAGGTTCGTCCAAACTGGGATGTCCTAGGAAGTAGTTCGAGTACTCGACATCCTTATTCTCGTTCAGCCTGCTACGGAACAGCTGCAGAGCGGTATGGCTCTCTCCACTGATGCGCAGCCGTAGCTCGCCATCTTCGTCCAGAAGCACCTTAATCGCCATAGTGAACGGTAGGGCGACCTGAGCCCCCATTTTCAACCTTTGGAGCAATCCTGCCGCTACGCGGCCTCGGATGCCTGCGTTGTTATCAACCCCCCTCATTTCGGTCGCCTCATGTCCAGCGGCAGCGTTCTACCCTCTGCTGAGAGGTTAGAGTCGCTACTCAAAGTAGGGGCACTTCCCATTCTGAGCACTGCCCTCCTGCTCACCTTGATACTCGGATCGTTCCTGTTCCCTCTCCCCTCGTTCCACACAGATCTTGCCGAGTTCAGCCCCGATTCTGATTCCGAAGAAGCCGAGGCGCGCATCGAAGCGGCGTTCGGTGACGAGTCCCGCCCGCTCGCTGTGCATGTGACAAGCACGTCCGCCGACGGCAACGCTCTGAGCATCGTCTCGCTTCAACAGCAGCAGACTGACCTAGATGCGTTGCACGAGTGGGCCTCTCAGAACGGACATCTCATCGAAGGGTCGATGACAGCACCGGAGATTATCCAGCGTGCTCTCGATGAGGAGAGTGAGGATGGCCTTGAACTGCAGGATGTTACCAGTTGGGAGCAACTGATCAACGAAACGGTTCCCGAAGGGACGCAATGTATCGATGGGGCGGCTGATGAGGAATTAGTCACATTAGCGGGATTCGCCAAGGATGCATTGGTTCATCAGGACCTTGAATTCGAAGGGACCACTTGCGCATGGCTCGATTCTAACCGCACTTCAGGCGATGCGGCCCCGTTCGCATCGAGCACTCTCTGGGTACTCTACATCAATCCTGACCTCGGTGATGAGGTTCGTCAGAATATGGTGAATCAGTTGCGGACGCAACTGAATCAGATGGAGGCCGTAGATGGAAGCAGCCTCGAATACGGTGTCATCTCCAACGATCTCATCAGCCATGATATCAATCAAGGGACCCTTGGAAATCTAGTCTGGTTGATTGCCGGAGCAATCGCGGTGGTTGTGTTATTGCTCGCCATTGCCTTCCGCTCAATCCAAGGGGTGGTCTTCCCTCTCGTCGCTCTCAGCATGGCGCTAGTGTGGACTTACGGAGCTCTCGCAGTATTCCATACTCGATTCTCAGTGCTAGAAGTCGCAGTGGCACCTGTGATTCTGGGCCTTGGAATTGATTACTCGATTCACCTGCAACGTTCCTACAATGCCGCTCGCGATGAGGGGATGGACGCTGCCGCTGCCTGGGTTTCTGCATGCCGAGCGCTTTCCCTCGCCCTGTCAATAGCCGTGGTCACCACAATAGCCGCGTTCCTCGCAAACGTCGTCTCACCGCTTCCTCCAGTACGTCTGTTTGGCCTAACACTCGCCTTCGGGGTCCTATCCGCCTTCGTGACCGCCACCGTAGTCGTCGGTTCTATGCACGTTCTGATGGAGGGTTCTGGTAAGCGGCCCGCGCGTTCAAGCGGTCGAGAGTTAACCAGTCGATTCGCTCGAGAATTTGTCATCACCCAGCGCAGAACTCAGGCGGTGGTACTCGTCCTCGTCACATTACTCACGGTTGGCTCGGTGGTGGTAGCTGCATCCCGTCTCGAAACCGAGTTCGACCTGACCGACTTCCTCGCTGAGGATATGGAGATCATGCAGGTCAGGGATGAGCTATTCGCCTCATATGAGGTGACAGGCTGGAGGCCGGTTTACATCCTGATTGAGCCGCAACCCGGTGCTGATGCAATAGACGATAATGGCGCATTCGTAGATTCACTCGACCAGATGGATGCTCGCATCCGCCTAGCACCGCGAGTCATAATTCCGCGTTCGGCGGGTGAAGGGGAAGCGATGTACGAAGGAGTACATCCGCTGCTAACAGACGCAATAGAGCAGGATTCTGATTTCGGTCAGAGGCACAACATCTCCTTGCTGGGTAACGAGCTCGTGACTTCGGCTGGATACCACTCAGGAGACTTAGCAGCAGCCTTGGCGGAATTGAGCCAGAACCACTCATTGGCTGATCCCTTGACCGGCGATGACTGGAGTGCCAGAGTGGCGAAATCGGTCGTGCTTGACGATTCTGAGGGAGAACCGCGTATCGTTTTCATGCGCGTCGAAGTGCAGATGCAGGCATCATCGAACAGCGAGATCAAGGAAGCAGTAGATGGCATGCTGGAAGTTGTTGAGCAGTCGAGTGGACGCTACGGAATGGATGCCCGGATGTATGTGACCGGAGATTTGGTGGCACTCACGAATGTGATGCAAGGCTTGACAACCTCTCAATTGGAATCCACCGGCATCAGTCTAGCAGTCTCGTTCATCGTCCTACTTGCTCTTACCAGGCGCATCGGTCCGGCTGTGATGGTCATCACACCGGTAGCGGTCGCCGCCGTATGGGTGGTCGGAGGAATGGCGATGCTGAACCTGAACTGGAATGTTCTCACGGTGATGGTCACTGCATTGACCATCGGGCTTGGTATCGACTATTCGATACATGTTTGGCGGCGGTTTGAGGTCGCCAGCAGCAATGGGATGGACCCATGGTCTGCACTGCGAGAAACGCATTCGACCACAGGTGTTGCACTGGTTCTCTCGGCTGGGACTACGATCAGCGGCTTCCTAGTACTCCGAATCTCACCGATGCCCGTCGTGCAGGATTTCGGAATCGTCACAGCCATGACGGTATTCTTCTCACTGCTGTTGGCCCTAGGGCTGTTGCCAATTCTGCTGGCAATGGACAGCGCGTTCGAAGGCGGGTTGAACGGTGACTCTCAGGATGATTCCTGAAACAGTTCGGTTAGCTCAAGTCCCTGTTCGCGCGCTACCAGCGCCAGAGCCATCCACAGAGTAATGTCTCCAAGCGCTCTAATTTTGCGCTGCGCCCTGCGCATCACCTCTTGGCGTTCGAGAGCGCAACCAGATGAGATCGATTGTAACAGGGCTGGTATATCGCCATTAACTACCGCAACCTCTCGCTCTATAGAATCTGCTGTTCCCTCTAAATCATCTATCAGAACTGGTTCTGCATCTAGACCCGATTGAGTGGATGATTCTGTATCAACTAGAGGCTCCTGAGATACTTCTGGTGGAGGAGATGGTGGTTCCAGAAGCAGATTGGGTCGAGGGAACCAGCCTAGCGGAACTTCGACACCTTCCAAATTGATTGCAGGTAGCAACCCGCCATCATCATTTGTTATCCACCCTGACTGCACCAGACGTGCAAGCACCTCGTCTGCATCCTCGGGGGAGAGCCATCCAAGGTCGAGACTCCATGAGCGGGTAACCTGCCCAGCATCCAGTGTTGCCTGTGCCCAAGGCCTCCACGTCAGGGCAAGCAGACGACGCAGATCCTCTCGGGCTTCATTCTCAATCGTCATATCCTCCCCTCGAGCATCCTCGCTCCATCCAGTGCCCATCCGAGTACAGGGCCATCGCCCTTCATCAACTGCACTTTCCTCCCTTCAGCCGGAGCTAACCACCAACCGAATCGCTGCAGGAGGTCATCCGGGAGTGTCCGCCACACTCTGTCCAGATCTCCTCTACGCTGGCTGACAAGCAACACACCAGAGGGCCCGATGCTCATCAGTTCACGCAATCTTGGGATGAGGCAGTCTGCAGTCCATACCCTAACTGATGTGCCGTCCGAGGGAATGAGCGCACGCAACAGGATTTGTTCGGATAGTGCGTGGCCTAGTTCAATCTCAACATCGGGCGCCCACGCATCGATACATACGCGCACCGCACCGAGCATCAGCAGGTCGACCAAATCCTTGTGCAACATCCCATCGACATCAACCTGCACATCTCCCCACGAAGGAATGAGTTGTCGCAACTCGTCGAGCGGAAGCCCCCCTCGTCCATTTCGACGAAATTCCAGATGCAACGAGACTTGCGCAAGCCGCGGATCTTCGAATTCTACCGGCCCAGGAAGCAGTCTATTGCCGCCCCAGACGAATCGGGCTAGTGTCTGTACCATGTTGCACCTCTTTCTCCGTCAGTGGCGAAGTGGCATCAACCCGCCGCTTGAAGAATCATGTACCGGTGCCGTAGTCCGCACGACAATGGCGGAACCTTCGAGCACATCCGATGAGGTCGTAGAACCGGTTGTGGAGAACATACCGTACAGCCGTGTGTTGCTGGTATTTGCCATGGTCGCCATCCTGGCCAGCGTTGTGATGATGCGCGTATATCTCCCATACGTGCGCGAGGGTTCACGCGACCTTATGGAAGAAGGAATCAAACTTGAGGAGGTAGCCACTGGACTTGGAAGCCCGTCTTGTCTTCACTGGCATGACGGTGACTGGTTGCTCGTCTGTGACCGAGAGGGTCGTTTACTTGCGTTGGAGATGAACGATGTTGGTGAGTTCTCTGACCCCGTGGAACTTCTGACCGGATTGGACAGGCCGCACGGGACGCTGACGTGGGCAGATCCGTACAACGGCAGTGAAAGGCTGTTCGTCTCGGAGGCGGGCAGATTGACCGCATGGGACCTCGATTCTGAGACGAATCCCGAAAGTTGGAGTTTGGGTGTCGGAGATGTTCTTGTGAGCGGAATTCCTACAGGAAATCATCAGACGAACGCGGTGATGCCCGGCACAAACGGCAGTTTACTCTGGCATAGCGGCTCCACCTGTAACATCTGTAGTGAGGATGATGTTCGCAACGCTGCGCTACTAGAGGTCAACCCGTGGACAGGCGAGCATTCGGTGGCGGTTAGGGGGGTGCGCAACTCGTATGACGGGGCATGGATGGATGGAGTGGGGTACCTGTTCACTGACAACGGTCGAGATTGGGATGGTGACGAATATCCTCCCGAGGAGCTCAACCTAATGGTGTCCGATGCCGCCTACGGGTGGCCTGACGATTCACCCGAAAATCCCTCTCCAACAGGGACATTGGGCCCCGTGGCAACGTTCACCCCTCACTCCTCAATCAATGGAATAGACGTGCGTCCGGACACATCATCCCTACCGGGGGGGAATCGGACAGTATACGTCACAGTGTTCGGCTCGTGGAACACCTTAGTTCCTAATGGAGAGCAACTGATTCGCATCGATTTAGTCGAAGACTCCAACTCTACCCAAGGTTGGCGCGGTGAGGTGACAGTTGTAATCGAAGATCTGCCCACTGTTCTGCCAGTGCGCTTTCACCCGGATGGTGACCTCTATTTCTGCCAGTACAGTCAGGGAAATCTCCTCCGACTCACTCCTGCCTGAGCATAATTCCGCGCGAGAGGTTGATTGCTTACGACCGTGTGCGCCCCCTTAGGGCTGGACCCGCCAACGATGTGATGACTGAATAAGGGTCGATGACGAGAATTTGAGTAGAGGGTGAAAATCATGGCTCACGAATACATTCCGCGCGACCCACGTACAGGTAGACCGCTGACCACAGGTCGACGTCGCAAGAGGCAAGTCGACCAAGCATATCGGCCCAGTCAAGGTGTTTGGGATGCAATTTCCAACCAAGATGTGCTCCCACTTGCCACCGGGGTGTTACAGGCGTGCGAAGTAGAGTGGCGCGATCAACCACACCTCGTTAGCAAACCCGAAGGTGTACGTGCTCTGCCGCGCATCAGCCGTAAGCGTGAGGTCGAGACTCATAAGGCACTTGTCGCCGCTCTGTCTGACATGAAACCAGAGGTACGTGTTTCGGGTCTATTCGCTCTACCATATTGCGCCTTGAATCAACCAGAGAGCCTGTTTGAACACCTTCACGAGTTGCTGGACGATGTCGATTCCAGCGTACGTAAGGCAGCTTCGAACTGCTTGACCATTGTAGCACCTGTTTTCCCATCAGCCACTGAAGAGACAATTCGAAGAGAATTGAGATCGTCGGTCAAAGCACGTTCGCAGGCGGCGTTCAAGGCTTTGCGAGATACGTGTCAGGTATGGCCTGAAGTGGTCGTCATACATATGGACGAACTGATTCGTGAGGATAACATCCCGCTGCGCACCGAGGCGAGCAAATTACTCCCCCGCCTGTCCAAGACTCGTTCTGCTGCTGTGTGGGACCTGATTGGATGGGCGCTGCAGGATGATGCGGCCAGCGTCCGAGTTCAGGCTGCGCGCACCCTCCCTACATTAGCTGACAGCGCCCCAAGACTTGCTGGCATTCTGCTTGAATCAGCCCTGTTCGACGAGGACGAAGATGTTCGTACGTATGCTCTACGCTCTCTGAACAGAATGGATGTCACAGGATTCCGTATGAAGCGACTGTGCCTCGACGGAGCGCGCGACCGTCACCACGCAATTCGGCGCACCTGCATCCTCATGCTCCCTCGGTTACTAATCGAGTCCGAGGTGCGCGAGCATGCAAACCAGTTGCTGCTACAGGAGACAGATCCTGAACTGTGTGACCTGCTTAATGGCATGATATCTGACCTGCAACTCGAAGGAACCGAGGATGAGAAGAACCGCTTCCTAGCTCCACTACCGGTCGACGAGCAAAGGGTGATGGATGATGGCCAGGGTGTTGCTGAACAGTTCCCGGTGCTGGATGAGCCCATAGAAGCAGCAGCTCAACCGGGAGTGGACGAACCTCTATTGGAGGAGGCGCAAAGGAACCGACCTCAGGGACTACTACCCGAGCCGGGCGGCCCGGAAGCCCACATCGAGCCCGATGATGCGGACATTGGACGCGGAGTTGATGTCGATATTGACGCCGATGGAGAACCAGATTGGCAGGGTGCAATAGCAGCCATCGATTCTGACGCCGATGAACCTAATTGGACTGTCTATGATGATGATGAAGATTGACCCCGTAGGGGTCATGCGGCAGCGTTAAAGAGGGAGGGCAGGTGGCCCGCAGCGCCGAGGTGCACGCTTGAGTGAAGAAGCCGATAATTGGAAGGGCGAGCAGTTCGAGCGTCTTTGGAGCGGACGCAACGCCAAGGGCCTGAACCCCGTCAAGGCAGCAAAGTTCCGCCAATACATCAGAGAGCATGTGCGCCAGAAGATACCTGATATCAAATCGGTCAGCCGCAAGCGTCAGATGCGTAAGGAGGGTTCAAGCGGCCACCTTGATGAGAGTCGTTACCTGACAAAGGAGTACTGTCGTAAGTACTGGATGGGCGAACTCCAGCAGGAGATCCGCGACGCTGAAACCTACTGAAAGCCGCGGTGAACCTGAGATGAGTGACACTGCGCCGAGCACGATTCGCTTCAGTGATTGGGATCTCGAAGAGAGTATTCAGGACGCCATCAGCGAACAGGGCTGGAGTGAGGCTACACCCATCCAAGTGGATTCGATACCACTAGCTCGTAGCGGCTGCGACCTGATTGGACAAGCGCGCACCGGTTCTGGCAAGACCGCCGCCTTCGGTATCCCGATAATCGAGAAATGTTCGCCAACCGGAGTTCTACAGGCACTTGCGTTGGCCCCCACTCGAGAACTGGCTGTGCAGGTTACTGAGGAACTATCCTGGCTGCAGGGTGACAAGGGCCTGAAGTTGATCACAGTATACGGCGGTACCGATCTGGAGAAGCAAGCCAAGAAACTAGATGCTGGCGTAGACATAATCGTCGGCACTCCTGGACGTGTCATCGACATGAGCAAGCGCGGGCATATCGATCTCTCTGCCCCGCAAATTCTCTGTCTCGACGAGGCCGATCGTATGCTGGATATGGGATTCTTCCCAGATGTAATCTGGGTACTTGAGCGAATGTCCAGCCGCAGCCAGACGATGTTGTTCAGCGCCACCTTCCCTGCAGAGGTGTTGGA
>CAXEUS010000016.1:0-4140 GCA_963999385.1 uncultured Candidatus Poseidoniales archaeon
CATCTCGGGGAACCTGTCCACCGCACCCACGCTGATGGGGGGAACCTCAGTATGGAAGCCGAGTCGCAACTCGTATCATTCCAACTACAAACTCATGCAACTGATGATGGAAGCAGGAATGCCTCCTGGTGTGGTCAACTTCGTACCTGGTAACCCGCGCATGATTGTCGACACCTGCTTGGAGAACCCTGACTTTGCTGGGGCCCACTTCACCGGCTCGACCCGCGTCTTTCAAGGGCTGTGGGGCAAGATTGCTGAATCACTTCCCCGGCTCCGCTCCTATCCGCGCATTGTGGGAGAGACCGGAGGCAAGGACTTCGTCGTCGCCCATCCTGATTGTGACCGACGTGGACTGTTGATAGCGCTCCTGCGCGGCTCATTCGAATATCAGGGTCAGAAGTGCTCGGCAGCTAGCCGCGCCTACATCCCCGAGAGCGTGTGGGACGGCATCAAGGGGGAATTCGTTGAGGAGATTCAGCAGATTACCATGGGTGACCCGAGAGACTTCACGAACTTCGTCACCGCCGTCATCGACCAGAAGGCGTTCGACAAGATCAGCGGCTACATCCGAGCGGCAGAGGAGGATCCCCTGTGCGACGTCATCGTCGGTGGAGGGTGTGATGACAGTAAGGGGTGGTTCATCGAGCCGACCGTCATCCAGACCTCCGACCCCAAGGCGCCCTCTATGGTCGAGGAGATCTTCGGTCCGGTGCTGACTGTCTATGTCTACGAAGACCACGACTTCGAGGACGTTCTGCAACTGTGTGACGAGTCATCCCCCTACGCGCTGACCGGCTCGATCTTCGCCAACAACGAGGCGGATGTACAGACCGCCTACAACGCGCTACGCTTCACTGCGGGCAACTTCTACATCAACGACAAACCGACCGGCGCCGCGGTGGCACAGCAGCCGTTCGGCGGAGCCCGCGCTAGCGGGACCAACGACAAGGCTGGTGGACCGTTGAACATGCTGCGCTGGATTTCTCCTCGTTCCGTGAAGCGCACCTTGGAGCCAGCGCATGATTGGGGCTATCCTTTCATGGATGAGTGAACATGGACACGAACGTCGCATACCTGTTGATGCTCGGCACACTCGCCGGCTTCGGATACATCGGATGGCAGGCGGCAACGGAGAAGGAGCTCGACAGCGACTCCTATCTCTCCGCTAGAGGAACCCAGAACTGGCTGCGTATCGGACTCAGCCTGTTCGCATCTGGAATGGGGATCTGGCTGTTATTCGCACCCTCCGAAGTCGGCTACTACGGCGGATTCTGGGATGTCCTGGGCTACTCACTGTCCGCTTCCACGCCGTTCCTGCTACTGGCATACGTCGGTCCGATGATTAGGAGGAAACTGCCCGACGGCGTCACCCTCGCAGACTTCGTGCGCATGCGTATTGGACGGGAGATGCAAGTCTACGTCGGCATCATCTCCGTACTCTACATGTTCACCTTCCTGTTCGCAGAGTTCCTCGCCATCGGGAAGGCGATGGAACTCCTTGCAGGAATGAATCCACTCCACCCTATCCTGCTGGTCGCCGCAGTCACCGCCGCCTACACCGCCTACGGTGGTCTTCCAGCCTCGCTACAGACAGACCGTTGGCAGGGATGGCTGGCTCTCTGGTTGCTGGTGGCTCTGTTGTTGATTCTGTTCGGAGCAGACATCGGCACCCTGTTTGCACAGGCGAAGGCGCACACTCCAGAGGACTTGGAATGGGATTGGGCTCACGGTAGCATTTCGGACATGAACAAGGCCTCGTTTCTGTCGGGATTGGCGCTGATAGTCGCCATCACCTCTGCAGAGATGTTCTCGCAAGGAAACTGGCAAAGGGCATACGCGTCCGAGGACGAAGACGCGCTCAAGAAAGGGGCCTGCTTCGCGGCTGTTCTGGTTCTCCCATTGATGTTCATCATGGGATTCCTCGGGACTGTGGTGGCAGGCCAAGGAGCGGTGGAGGACCCCGCTTCAGCGTTCTTCTATCTCATCGCTGACGCTGGTGTGTTCATCATCGCGCTGTTCATCATCCTAGGGATCGCGCTGGTGTGTTCGAGCGCTGACACTCTGCAGAACGCGGTTGTTGCATCGATTAGCCGGGACCTGTCGGATGGTAAGATGGACCTGAAGACCGCGCGATTGGTGTCGCTCGGACTGATTCCAATCGCTGTCTACCTCGCTACTGAGCCGACCATCCTCGGGCTCACACTCGATGGACTCGGCATCTTCGAAATCTTCCTGTTCGCCGACCTGCTGGCCACCGCTACCGTGCTGCCGGTGCTGCTCACACTCTCGGACAAGATAGACTCGCGCGCATCCCTCGCCGGCGCCATCTGCGGACTGCTGTCCGTGGTCCTCTATGGCGTGGTGACCGCGGACCTTTCAACCGGCATCCACTTCCTCATCTCACCAACGAACGATATCGGATTGGCGAATCTCGGTGTGTTCCTGAGCGCGCTCATCGGTTCAGGATTGGTGACCATGATTGGCAGCAACGTTCTGCGAGAAAAGCACTCTCTACCAGAGTGAATATGACGATTCCTTGGAATCAATAATCGCAGAAATGGTTATGTTTGGCGTTGTAATGCAATTACCATGCCTGCTAAAGCCAAAATGATAGTTCTCCTTTTCCTTCTTTCTTCACTATCAGGATGCATTGGAGATACTGACAATTCAGATTTGGAAACGAGAATATCTGATTTGGAAAGCGAAAACGATGATTTGCAAGACCAATTCGACAGTACGACAGTCGATCTTGAAAATAGAATCAACGCCTTAGAATCACAGACGTTGTCTCTTAATCTAGAGATACAAAATATGTCTAGTGACATTGCAGTTCTGATTTCTGACTTGTCGAATATTCAAAATGAAATCCAAAACCTCTCAACAAATGAATCAGGAAACAGTAGCGAACAAGTTGAATCACTTACAATTTCATATCAAATACTCTATTCCGCATTGAACAATTCCATCGTCAACTTGACTGATTTGATTGATCAAAGGACATCCATTAGAAATTTTTCATACATGGACCTTAGCGGAATGAACATGGCTGGTAGCAATTTTGCATACGCCAATTTTTCACATACGAGATTGGGTGATGTCGGTGTAACCTCTTTTGCTAGTGCAAGTCTAAGACATGCTGATTTTTCCTATGCCTATGCGGGGCAACACAACACTTTATTCAATTATGCAGATTTAACATATGCGAATTTCACTGGTGCTGATTTATCGGGCGCAGATTTCCCTGGTGCTGATTTATTGTATGCTGATTTCACTGGTGCTTCAGTTAGTGGTGCTGATTTCACTGGAGCAACCTGGTTCCAGACAACCTGTCCCGATGGAACCAACTCTGATGACAACGGAGATACCTGCGTGAACAATCTCTGATGCATAGTTGAACCGAACAACGGCCGAATCAATGGATGTCATCAGTTTATCTGAATCCGTTCTGTGGTGACCCACTCGTCCCAACTTGAATCAAAGGTATGATTATGCAACAGAATGTATGCGAACTAGGGTGGAGCCTTGCCAGTAGTTGATCCTACAGATGCCGCGGCCTATCTGCGCGCTATACGCTTGGTCATCGGAGGCTACGGAGTCCATCGCCGCGAACAACGCCGCGAAGCGGATGTGGCGGTGCGCGAGGAGGTTGCCCGAGCTTCCGGTCGTGTGCGCAACCACCTGAACAACGTGCACGATTCAGCCTATCGAGCGGGGGATACAGATCTCGCTCAGCAGTGCGCTCTCGCACTGGAGGAGGTCGATTCACTGCGCAACGACGTCGAACTGGCTGCCACCGGGGCTGACCACCCATTCTTTTCTCGACAGAAGGGCGTCTCCAAGAAAACCATCAATCAACTCATCAAGCACGACCACAACACACTCGACATGGTGCGCAAGGCGGTGAACTCCAGCAACGACCTAGAGAAGGTCCATGCGGAGGAGGATGGCGGGGCAGCCTTGGAGGCAGTGAGGAAGTGCCAGCAACTGGTTTCCAGTTGCCGCGGACATTTCAGTGAGCGCAACGGTGTGCTCAGAGGAATATGAGGTGAGATGATGACGAAATATCGCTGGAGAGACAGACCTGACTTACTGGCCCGACTAATCGACACCGGAGGCGTCCAGACATGGGTCAGTCGAGAC
>CAXEUS010000017.1:0-4182 GCA_963999385.1 uncultured Candidatus Poseidoniales archaeon
CCACGATTGGCTGATAAACCGATGCCCGGTCGCTCAAGTCGAATGTTTGGAGTGACGCTGAGCGTCGTCCTCGTCGTTGCGCTGCTCATCGCAGCGTACATGGCGTGGAACATCGGTGCGAACGACGTAGCGAACGCCATGGGAACCAGCGTCGGCAGCGGCGCTCTAACCCTGAAGCGGGCAATCATCGTTGCCGCTGTGTTTGAGTTCGCAGGCGCTGTGCTGTTCGGCAGCCACGTGACCGACACGATTCGCAAAGGTGTCCTCGATTTCGGAGGCGAGGAGTTCGGTTACGATCTCAGCCAGGACCTGATGTACGGATTCATGGCTGCACTTTTGGCTGCAGCAATCTGGCTCACTGTGGCGACCAAGTATGGTCTACCTGTCTCGACCACTCACAGCATCGTCGGCGGGGTCATCGGCATGGGTCTGTGGATTCAGACTGATTCGGTTAACTGGGGCAAGGTTGGTGAGATTGTCATGAGTTGGATCGTGTCTCCACTTCTTGGAGGGATAATTGCATTCGTTTCATTCTTAGTAATCAAACGCGTGATCATGAATCACGAAGACCCCCTACAACGAACCAAAGAGGCAGCTCCCTTACTGGCTCTCCCTACCTTCTTCATCTTGGGTCTGGCAATGCAATTCAAGGCACTCAAGGGATTCTACTCAAACCTCGATTCTGCAGGCATCATTGACAAGGAAAATTGGCTACCAGCGAATGATGGGACGACGTTCAATCCGTTACTCGACGGTGCTTGGATTCCCATCAACAGCCTTCTCGTCGCCCTTGGAATCGGTATTCTTGCCTCATTGATGCTTTGGGTAGTTCTGCGGCGTTACGAGTTTGAGGAGGAAGGTTACGCTGGGGTGGAACGAGTCTTCGTATGGTTGCAGGTGATTACTGCATGTTACGTTGCCTTCGCCCACGGAGCTAACGATGTTGCCAACGCCATCGGACCGATGGCTGCTATCTATGATATCTCCACTTCACCTGACGGAATTCTCTCTCCGGACCAAGTCGAGGTACCAATCGGTCTCCTCCTGCTCGGAGGTGCTGGCATCACCATCGGGGTCGCCACCTGGGGCTACAAGGTGATGGACACGATTGGTAAGAAAATCACACACATCACTCCTTCTCGGGGATTCGCCGCTGAGTTCGGGGCTGCCACCACGGTACTCATCTTCTCGATGCCCTTCCTAGCTGTCCCGATTTCTACCACGCATACCCTCGTGGGCGCGGTGGTGGGAGTCGGTCTTGCCGGTGGCGCTTCTGCTGTCGATTTCCGCGTGTTTGGAAAGATTGCCGCAAGTTGGGTTGCTAGTCTGCCGGTTGCCGGATTCGGTGCGGTGATGTTCTACGTTATGTTCGCCGGTAACCCTGCGAATGTAATGGTAGTCACCCTACTGGCTTTCGCAGTCACTGGATATGTGATGCTTAAGCCGAAGACTCCCGAGGTTGTCAGCCGCACGCTGGTCGTCTCCGAGACGCCGACTGGAGTTGACGCCGATCCGGCTGCGGTAGTGTTCGCGGCCACACCCTTTGAGTTGTTCCACCAGCACGCGCAGGCGGTTGAGCACACGGTAGACTGCATGCTTGAGGCGGTTCGCGCCGCCTCCGCCGGTGACGACCCGACTGAGCACATCGCGGCCACGGTCGCCGCTGAACTTGAGGCGGATGGATTCAAGTCCCAGTTACGAAAAGAGGTCGGTTCTGGGGTGCGCTTGGCCATCGGCAGGGAGACTTTCCTGCATATGGTGGCTCGTCAGGACCGCATCGCTGACTACGCCCAGAACGTAGCGGAACAACTCTCCTTCCGACAGTTGTTTGATGATCCAAAGGCGCGCGCCAACCTCACGCGAATGGGGGAGGCTGTCGCCTCGACAGCCCGACGATACGAGGACGCTGTTGAGCAACTGAAGAATGTCAGTCTGTCTGGATTCTCTCGCAGAGAGAAGAATATCCTCTATACGTTGATTCGGGAAGTGAACCAACTTGAACACGAGGCAGATGTGGTCGAGCGCGAATCAGCAGCCTTTGTCTTCAGCGAAGGAGATGACAACCCTCTGGCAGCGATGCACATGTATCGCGTACTGCAGCGCATGGATGACGTTGCTAACGCCTGCGAAATGGCCGCTAACGCCTTCCTGCCGATAGTTCTCGGTTGATCAGTCATTGCTGAAGGGATTGGAGAATCGAGATTCTTCCCAGTCGTCATACTGGTCGATTACCGGTTTAGTGTGCCAATACCACAACGCCAGCCCGAGCGCCCCTCCGGTGAACATGTCCCACAGGTAATGCTGCTTGGTGGTCAGGATGCTCATCGATAGCGCCGCCCAATCCACCCACAGGAACACCAGCACTGGAAGTAGCCAACGCGCTTCGGCATGCTCACGCTTGAGCCACACAGTCATTGCGATTGCCAGATAGATAGATTGAGCCACATGTAAACTCGGCCAGGCGTTGTACGGGGCGTCTATGGTGTGCAGTCCACCATACAACTTGCCCGGCCACCCTTCACCCGCCAACAATTCAGGCGCCAACTGCGAGCGGATGGACACCTCGGTTGGGAAGGCTACGAAGAAGAAGCCCGCGAACAAGGTCATCAGAATCATCCCCTGCAGTCCAAGAATCAGTTCCAGTCGTCCACGGTCATTGCGTGGCGTACAAACGAGCGTCGCGATGTAAAACATGTAGAGTGAGAGATAGGGAATGATCGACCAAGGAATCACAGGGATGGCGCGATCGAGAGAGGTCTCGGGATTCCACCAGGCGGCATCTGGTTGATTCATAATGTGATTAGGGGTGAAATACAGGAAGGAAATCACCACTAGTCCCGCACCAATCACTTTGAGCAGGAACAGATTCCCTCCGAGTGCGTTCCGGTTTCCCCAGATGTGTCGCCAGACCGGCCACGGATGTTGTATCCGCTTCCACAGTTCACCTGCCCTGCTCACACACTCACCCTGACAGCAAGGGGGTAACTCTCACTCCATCAATGAAACGTAGGAGGGGGTTGAGGCCAGATCACTTGTCGGCTTCCTTCTGCTTGGTCTGCTGCTTGAGGAATTCGAGCATCACATCTGGTGTGAGCGCCGAATGCTCTGCTGCCATCTCGAGCATTTCCTTCTGCAAGTCGTCGGTCTGGGCTTGACGTTCCGTGTTGAGTTCCGCTTGCAACCTCATCCGCTCCTGCTTCTTCTGCTGAACGACCTCGAACGCCGCCATCGCTGACTGCAACTTTTTGTCCTGCTCACCTACGCGAATGTCAGCCATTCCCTGCGCATGATCCCGTTCCACCTGCAGTGACGCCTCGTGCTTCCTGAGATTCTTGAGTTCGTGCTCAAGTTCCGCAGCCACCTCGCCGCGTGCCTGCGCCTGAGCGATGTCGCTTTCCATCTCGATGCGTGCCAGAGTAGCCGCCCGCGCTCGCTCGAGTTTTGCGAGTGCCGCGTCGGCATCGACCTGCTCAGTGTCACCTGCGACCTGCATCTCGTGCCGGTAGGCGGCGAGTTGCTCGACATCGGTCTCATTGACCGTGCAGTATGCCTTGAGCAGTGTCAGCCCTGCAAGGCCGAGAGAAGAGCGCATCTCGGCGCGGCAGGCCATCTCGAATCCATCTTGGAACTCCCTGCTGCGGATTGCCATACCGTCATCGAACTGGGACAGCAGCGGGCGCACTACTCGCTCCTCGAGTTCCCGCTCGTAGAGACTCACGAAGAAGCCACGGTCCAGTAATCGCGGTCCGTTGGCGAAGATGTTCAGCAGTTTTGCGCAATCCTCGCGGTTGAACTGGAGTCGCAGAACGGCCATTCCACGTGCGTGCGTTCCGTCTCGAAGTTGTCCGTCGATGAGAAACAGCAGGTCGAACGGGCCGGTCATCGTGAACAGTAGTTTGTGGTCGGTGGAGCCCAAACCCATGCGTGAGCCGAACCACCTCCCCCAGCCACCTGCGAAGTTCTTGAGTACGGTTTCGGAGAGCGTATCGTGGATCTTTCCATCGGCGATGATGGTAACCGCTTCATTCGGCTTGAGCACGATGTCTCGACTGACCCATGTCTGGACGCCTCCGGTGTCGATTAGTCGGGCCAGTAAGTCAGGTCTGTCTCTCCAGCGATATTTCGTCATCATCTCACCTAAATTCCTCTGAGCACACCGTTGCGCTCACTGAAATGTCCGCG
>CAXEUS010000018.1:0-7449 GCA_963999385.1 uncultured Candidatus Poseidoniales archaeon
ACGAAGGGACCAGACCGAGATGCGCGCCCGGCCCAGTATATCGGACACCTGTGCTATAGTCGGGGCAACAGACCCTGCCGCTCCCAGCTCGATACGCAGCGGACTCAGTCTGGGCAAACATCCCACGGCGCGCACCCGTGGGCTGAGAGTGAGAACGGATGGCCCTATGCGAGTACCATCCACACCATCGTCGTGTAATGGACGCAAACGCAGGGGAAGTCCAAGAGAGCGCAATGGTTCAACCGCTCTAGGGTGCAGCATAGGTTCACTGAACAGAGCAAGTTCAACCGCTTCGGTGTACGACAGATATGACAGATTTCTAGACGGAAGAGACCAGCGTGGTGAGAGCGACAGCACCCCTGAAACATCACGCCAGATTGTCACTTCTCGCGCATCAAGGGCCGCCGCTAGGCTGGTCGCCGTCAGGTCTGATCCACCTCTTCCAAGCAGCGTAATTTCTTCTGATTCATTGATGCCATACCAACCTGTGACCACCGGAATCGAAGATTCAAGATCGAAAGTCAGGTGGTCGCGAATTCGATCAACATCAATCACTCCATCCTCCCCGCTTCCCAGGATGTAGATGCCGACCTCTTCAGACCAGGCTGGATGACAATGGATGTCGTTTGCCGTCAGCACGCTGCACAGCGCTAGTGAACTCAGTTTCTCACCACTGGCGAGAATCTGTGCGCGCATGGTATCGGATGGTGTATCCAAATATCCATGGAGATTCGATTTGAGAGTGATGAGCGTCTGCTTGAACTGAGCAACCCATGGTCCGCTCCCAATCTCAGGCACTAGTTCGATATGGGTCATTTCGATTGATGCAGTGAACGCGTCAATGTTAGCCGCCTCCCCCCGTTCAAGTTGGTCGAGTAGGCGGTCTGTAACACCGTGGAATGCGGAGACAACGAGTATCTGTTGAGAGGTGGAGGAATCCACCCTCCTGACGATGGCGTTGAGGTCCTCCCGTCGAACGAGACAGGAGCCGCCGAACTTGTGTACCTCTGCTGATTCAATCACCTCGACCACCCCCCTCGTAGCGCGAGGTCACACAGCACGAGTCGGGCCGCCGCTTCAACTACCGGAACCGCTCGCGGGGCTAGTACAGGGTCATGCCTCCCCCCGACAACCAAGGGCTTGGGCTCATCTGCTTCCAAATGCAGGGTCAACTGCTCCTTTGGAATGCTGCTAGGTGGCTTTAGGTGCAATCTTGCGAACATATCTGCACCCGTCGCCAACCCTCCCAGAGCCCCATCCGCTCTCTCTCCAGCTGGTCTAGGTCCAGAGTCCGTAGCCTCCCAGATATCGTTGTGCTCGCTACCATGCATCCTCGATGCGTTTGCACCACGACCGAATTCGACCGCACGCGCTCCTGGAATGGCCATCAAGGCGTGAGCGAGGGCCGGTTCAAGACCTGCGAACCACGGTTCACCGAATCCAAGCGGGAGTCCTGAGATACGCAGTTCTACGCTGCTCCCCACCGAATCTCGTTGCTTGCGTACCTGCTCGACTAATTTCACCATCTTCTGTGCAGCGTCGCCATCACGGCAGCGTATGCGAGCGTACTCGTCGCCTGCACCATCCGGACAATGTTCGATTCCCTGCGCCTTGATGTCCCCCACCGTCGAAGTGTGCGCCTCGATACCGTCGACTCCGAGAGCGTCGGCGAGTGGGCGACAAATGCTGGCGGCGGCGACAAGTCCTGCGGTCAACCGTCCGGAGTGACTGCCCCCTCCACGTGGGTCTGAACTTCCTTCGGAACGTGTCACCTCAGGAAGATCAGCGTGACCTGGTCGCGGATGGTCTGGTAAGAAATCGTAGTCTGAGGAGCGGGCGTCGCGGTTGCGGATGAGAATCAGAATGGGCCAACCGGTGGCGCGGCCTTCGTAGACCCCTGAGATTAGTTCGCAGTCGTCGGTCTCCTGCCTCTTCGAAGCGAGTGGGCCTCCCGGACTGCGCGCCGCCATATCCTGTGACAACCTCTCTGTGTCGATTGGAGTACCTGCTGGTAGTCCTTCGAGTAGCGCTCCTACGGCGGGACCATGGCTCTCACCAAACAGTGTGACAGAGAGTGCCTCTCCCATCCGCATGCTCATGCAATCACCCCACTGAGCAGATCATTCAGACCAGACTCTCGTCTCGATGTACTCTATACCACGCTGCTCAAGGGTTGTCTTGATGCGGGTAACAGTAGTGGGATTGATGCTGTGAATGAAGCTGATGATGGCCGGCCCTGAGCCGGTGATTCCAGCCGCTCTCCCACCCCAGACCATCATGTCGTTTCCAAGTCGGCGACCCGGGCCATCGGCTAGTGCGGTAGCGACTGCACGGCCGTTCAGGGTCAAGGCGAGCAAGATATCTCCCTGTTCAATGGCGCTCACGGCTGCTTGGAACTGCTCGGTCACCAAGGCAAACCGCTCAGGGACGGGGAGCAGTTCCCTCTCCCCACGCATGGCAATAATCACCACCCAGTCCTCTGCCTGTGGGAATTCACCTTCTAGAAGAATTCCTTGAGCTGCTGGGAGGTTGGGGTCAACAACCTTCCAACCAGGTGTCAGGGCCGCCCAGGAATCATCGATGCTGCCCGTTAACGATACCCCTGCTGCTAGTTGTGAACGTGAGGAGAGGTCAACAATGTCAGAATCTTCCAACTCAACTTCTGTAGCCTCCATCAACGCCCTTATCGCCGCCACTGAAAGAGCGGCTGAACTCTTCAAACCCACTCCGATTGGGACATCACTGCGCACCTGCCAGAACAGGTATCTTGCCGGGCGAGGGAGCCCAGCCTCCTCCCATACATTGACCGTGTGCTCAAGCAACTTCGATGGATCTTCAGGCATGTTGTTGGGTTCGTCGTCGCGCAAGCGAACTTTCGTAGTGAAATCCAAACCAAGGCTGGATCCATATCCCGCACCCAGAGCATGCAGCAGAGTGCAAGCGCCATGTGCCGAACCTTGACCCAGCACAGCCATCTCAACGCTCCTCGACTCGCTGCTCTATTGGTTGACCTATGTGTCTGCCGGCTACGCCGGCACTTCCGAGCAAACGCATGCCTTCCTCAACACCAGTAACCGAGAGTGCTGTTCCATCTTCAGCCACGAGCCGGACTGTCTCAGCCTGCTGAACAAACAACTGTCCCTCGATTCCACCTTCTGTGATGAAGCGAATCAGGAGCATTGGTCTCTGCTCGATTTTCAGCCGTCCCACCGCCACCGGTCGACATCCGATTGAAGATACAACCAGCACCTCTTCTCCGGCGGTAAGTTCGCAGAGGTAACGGGTACTCCCATCGGCGAGCAGAGTGTACGAATGTACCGGTCCTGCGTTGACACGGAATGGCCTTGCCGGAACGAATGCAGACTCAAGTGTCTCCCCATGAACCAAACAGAGAGCATTTGCGCTAGAGCCGACGAGAATTCCCTCGCCTACTTCGAGTAACTGTACCATATCGACGCAGACGCGATCGGCCAATCCAGCGACTTCGACCGAGGTGATGGTCACGGATTCAAGTTGCACCTCTTGTTCAAGTTGGTCGGACTCACCTTCCACGGCCCCAGTGAGTTCGGCCAGACGTTCCGCTGCCAGTCTCTCTCCCTCAACCCACAGAGCATCGTCTGATGGGAGCAGGAGGGCATCCACGCCGCGCTGGAGTGCGAACGCAGCACCCTGCAGTTGTGCTAGTTCGTCGACCGATGCGGCAATTCTAGTCGGACTGCCCTCGGCTGCAGCGACCAGATTCTCAAGCGGTATCATTGTCCAGTCGCTACAGGTGAGTAAAATCCAGTCAACCATGCCAACCAGAGCTCGTGCAGATTGCTGTCCCTCCGCGTCATCGATGAGTACGTGTGCTCCTCTGATTGTACCATCAGCATCCGTGAGACTGCCATCATCAGCAGCGAACAACAACCCAAGGTCATCATTTCCTAGCGCCCACTTGGGAAGTTCGTCTCCTGAGCGACATAGAAGCATGTCCGCCGGACGCGATTCATTGTAGCCGGCATCGCCGGCTACGCTCAACCAGAGCTGCATTCGTATCACCTCATCAATCACTGGGCTCATCGGCCTGTTCGTCAGATTCTCCGAACTTCTCCATAAATCCCTCTCGGAGTTTGCCCACCACATTGGGTGGGCCTTCTGAACGGGATTGGATTGCATCATCCAGTGCTCTCAAATTTTCACGACTCTTGGGATATTTCGAAAACGGATGCATCGCCTGATTGAGGCGCATCACCCGCTCCGCAGGGTTGTCATCGGCGAACACGTTCCTCCCGATGCATGAACCAGCGGCGCCAGCGTAGCGGCATGCGTCGTGAACCATCACCAACACATCGGAGAAATCATCCGAATGGGGTCCACCAGCCACCAGCACTGGAATTGGGACGCAGGAAGATACCTGTCTGAACGACTCAATGCTACCAGTCCATGGCACCTTGACGACATCGCATCCCAACTCCCATCCCAGCCGGGCGGCGTGCGCCACTCCTTTGGTCTCATCATCTGAATCGGGACTGAGATTAGGTCCGCGAGGGTAGATCATTCCGAGCAGAGGCATGTCGTGCTCACGGCAGGCTTCAGCAACATCTCCTAGCGCTTGAATCATCTCGTGCTCCTGTGGATCACCTAGATTCACCTGCACACTCACAGCCTTTGCACAACGTTCTACTGCACCCCAGACCAATGTGTCCGCCTCACCTGCTAGCACCTTCCAATCCGCATGTTCACCACCGTGTACGGTCGAAGCAGACAGGTGCATCACCCACCCTCCTGACCAATCTCGGGGTACCTCGATGTGATCTATTACACCACGGTGTGCAACAATCGCATCTGCCATGATGCCGTCGGAGCCAGTGAGTGAGTTCACCAATTTCTGCATATCTTCGAGCCCCGGAACAGGCCATTTGGACACGCCGTGGTCAGCGGCAACCCAGATTCCGCGACCGTTCGGAAGCAGACTTTCCAGCAATGTCTGTTTGTCACCACGCAGGTCGCCGTCGTCCCAATCACCCCACTCTTCGGAATCCATACTTCCACCTCGGACTGAATATGCTGGGAGCCGCGGTAATTGGGGGTTGCGGCGAGCCAGCCAGCCATGCGAACGGCTCCTACGGAGCCGGTTAAACAGCCCAGTCTCTAAGCAACGCAATCTCCTGAGCCCAGCCGGCCATGCCACTTGGAGTCTCCAGAGCCATCGGTATGTCGTGGAATCGCTCATCGTTAACCAGCAGTCGGAATGCTGTCTCTCCGACTTCACCCTTACCGATTCCATCGTGTCTATCGCGGCGGCTGCCACATTCACGCTTGGAGTCGTTCAGATGCAGAGCTCCGACGGTGTCCAGCCCAACGATCTCATCGAACTCTAACCAGGTCGCATCCCAACCTTCTGAGGTCGATATGTCATAACCGGCGGCGAAGGTGTGGCAGGTGTCTATGCAAGTACCCACTTGCTCTCGATGCTCAGCCTTCAGATGCCTGCGGATTTCTGCCAGATGCTCGAAGCGCCATCCCAGATTCGTCCCTTGGCCAGCGGTATTCTCCAACAAAATGCGCACGTGCCCTTCCTCCTCGCCGCAGATGAGTGGACCATAGAGATCCTCAGTGCGTTCCAGAACGTCTGAGAGGCTCTCCGCTACCGCCCGATTACCCACATCCTCCCCGGCACCCATGTGTGATCCAGGATGGAGGACCACACCGTGTACTCCTAGACGTTGGCTGCGATGTAATTCCAAGACCATGGCATCACGGGACTTGCTCAACTTGTCCTCTTCTATAGCAGACATATTCATCAGATAGGAAGCGTGTACCACCACTTTCCCTATGCCGTTGAGTGGACAGGCCGACCACCACGCTTCCACCTGAGAATCGGTTAGCGGACGGGGCTCCCACTGACGCTGGTTAGCGGTGAACACCTGCATGCACGTAGCACCAATCTCAGACCCTCGTTCAGGAGCAAGTTCCACCCCTCCAGCAGCCGACACGTGCGCACCAATCCAAGGAGGAGCGCCCATGAGTTCACCATCAGTCGCCGTTGACGGGTTCTTCGTCCATGAATGACGGGTCGCCGTTGAGAAATTGGTCGATTAGAGCTGCTTCAGCACGCACGAGATGTTCAGACACCGTCGAGCGGCCGAGTTCGAGTTCGCGTGCGAGATCACCTAGCGTGATACGCCGCGGAATGTCATACCATCCAGATTGGTGGGCGGACTGCAACACGCTCATCTGACGATCAGACAGTAATCTGTTCCCTGACAAATCTTCGAGTGAGACACCGGATGCCGAGATGCGATCGGGTCGCAGCATCATCCTGGCACCATTGACAATGATGCGGATTGACATCGAGCTGCCGCGCACAATGTAATGCAGACCCTCAGCATCCAATCTTGAACCTGGGCGGATAGTGGCTTTTCCGACGCGGGCAGAGAGCAGCGCCAGCGGATGATGTTGTCGAACAATGATAATCCATGAATCATCCAAGGCCGATGGCTCTGACAGAATTTCCTCGACATCGACCTCATCCAACTGATCTAAATCGGCGGGTTCAGAACCAGGCTTACAAGCGACCCTAATCATGCCGCGAACCAACTTCGGATTTCTTTCTACGTAACCGAGGAACACTGCTGACTGCAGAATGTCTAGGACTGGCCCGATTGAAATCTGACGCAGTCGCTCTCGCTTCCAGAAAAGAGTGACTTCGCGCATGGCTCCCGCTCCTACCTTCAGGGAAGAGCGGCTCCCCTATTCAATCGCTACCCCAACAGACATTCAAGCAACGTCGGACCAGATTCTCAATTCCACGCTTACTAGCAAGGGACAGATGTAAAGCACCCCCTCTAGTGCGCGCACACGATGACGAATCGGAACGGAGCGGCGCTGCTCAGTCTCAAAGAAGTGCATCGCCACTATGTCACAGGCGATGTTGTAGTACGTGCGCTGGATGGAATCGACCTCGAAATTGAGGAGGGGGAGGTGGTGATGCTACTGGGGCCTTCTGGATCTGGTAAGACGACGCTCCTGAACATAGTCTCAGCCCTTGACAGCCCGACAGGAGGTGAGTATCACTTCAATGGAAACCTAGTCCCACAATCTGATGAATCTGGAGAAAGGATGAGAGTGAGCATTCCAGCCCCTCACCCACTTCTCATTCCATTGACCTCGCCACCTGCTTCGTTGATCAACATGGGCATAGCTATCGTCACTCTTCCAGTTAATGCATACCGCGGCTACAACCGAGGGAAGCAACTCGAGGAGATGACTGCTTTCCGAAGAGAAAATGTGGGATACATCTTCCAGTTCTTCAATCTCCTAGGCGACCTGACCGTGTTGGAGAATGTTCTACTCGCTCAAGACATACACGGTGGACGAGACAACGAGAGAGCTGTTGAGATGCTCAAGTTGGTCGGCCTTGAGGGCAAGGAGGACCGATTCCCATCCGAACTCTCGGGTGGCGAG
>CAXEUS010000019.1:0-5647 GCA_963999385.1 uncultured Candidatus Poseidoniales archaeon
GCCCCGAGAATGGAATTAGCCGCCAACCAATAGAATACCACTGAATCGAGCAACCAGTTGCTACCAAACACTCCAATCAACACCCCACCTACACCAACTCCGATGATGAGCAGGGCCAGATTTACCAATGGACCTGCGATTGCGATGTGCCCATTCTGCTTGCGACTTACATTACCAGCCACCATCACAGCTCCTGGAGCCATGAACACAATACCGAGCAAGAGCGCCAATACCACCCCGAAGCGTAATCCGGACGGGTCTGCTCGGAACTCTGCCCAACATCCATAGTACTTGGCAGCGAACTTGTGTCCCAACTCGTGGATGATGAATGCCGGAGCGAACGCCACCAACATCACTGGAGCAAGTAGTACCATGAACACCATTGCTTGCACGATTCCAAGTTGCATTATCCCCCAGATGCCGTTGACCTGCATTAGCGCCAGCGCAAGAGTGAATGCTCCTGTGGCCAAGGCGAGATCCTTCAATTCCTGTGGGGAGAAATGGAAGAAGCTACCCTGATGATTCACTATTCTAGGGGCGTCAGCAAAATCCATGAAACCGCGCAGGAACGGTTGGAACTGCTGTGCTTGATTGGTGTGTACCACAACTCGTACATGACTGGGCGGGGCTTGTCTGCCAGTCTGTGCTCGCTCAAACGGGTCATCCTCCAAACGTGAAGCTCGCGGGTCTCGCACCATGTTCTTCCTCTACCCGCTGACTGGCACCCTCCTTAGATGCTCGCAGGGCGGGAGCATTGATGAGTAGCGGGCGCGGGCTTGCTCGACGATGTCCGGTGTGCGCAGAGCCATGCAAGACATGGGGCTGGCAGTCTGCTGCCTCATGTGTGACGCACCCGATGACCCTAATTCATCTCGGTGTCGCACTTGCATAGGAGTTCATAGGAATGCGCGCGACCGCATCCAGCAACTTCCAGATGAGCGTTTGGCATCACAATGGGCGCGGGAACTCTTCCAGATGAACGCTAGACCGCATATCTATGATCACGATGATGAGCATGGTGTATGGATGCGGTCATACGCGCGGCTGCTCGCTGGCCCTCCTGAACTACAACAGAAGGTTACTCAGGCCGATGTCGAGGCGGCTTTCGCTGCTTCCCGCGCTGAGCCTGAAGTGAATCCACTACGGGACATCGCCAACCAGAGCCCATGGAAGGATAAGTCTCCCAGTGAAGAAGAAGTGCGTAGATTCGAAGAACAACTCCCTGATGATGCAGAAGACCGGGGCGGCAGGAGAACCGTTCCTAGTCGTGTAATTCCGAAGGTCGATCGCTCATCTCGCTCGGGAGAAGACCATGATTTGTCAGACCGTGTTCTTGGTGCGGCGGCAGCACAGACCGCTCCAGACGACCTGCGTGATGTGACATCAGAGTTGCACGCTGGTGAGCGTAGGCTGACGCGGCGTCGGTGGAAGGATCTGGTCGATGACATCAACGACCTTATCGAAGATTAATATTCAATTGAGATTTTAAATTTACAATTGATATCATAGGTTGTTCTTAGCGTACTCCACACCGTTGCGGAATATCACCATCCCCTCACCTTCCCAGTCTGTTTGTTCGCCTTCTCGAGTCCAAGTAGCGCCCAACCATTTGGTGTAGTTCGCCTCTGGATGAGGCATTAGCCCGAATACCAACCCTGAGGGGTCGCACACACCAGCAATATTGCGCATGCTGGCATTGGGACAGAGGGGATATGGCACTGGTTCATCGGTGGCGCTGGGATATCCAGTCGAAGGGTCCACGTAACGACAGACGACCTGTTCTTGTTTGGAATAGCGTTGCAGTAACTTCGCGTCGGGAACGACGAACTTTCCTTCTCCATGGCGCACAGGTACGCGCATCCTCTCCAAGCCACTGGTCCAAACACACGGGCTGGAATCATTGAACTCAAGTGTGACCCAGCGATCTTCATAGTGCCCAGAATCGTTCAGCGTCAGGGATGCTGTCTGCTCCAAACTGACCTCTTCATCTCCGGGTAGAAGACCCATCTTCACGAGCACCTGGAAGCCATTGCAGATACCAATAACCGGTTTTCCAGATCTGACGAAATCACACACTTGTTCACGGATGGCGAAACGAAGACGGTTGCCCAGCAGCCTTCCGCTGCCGAGGTGGTCACCGAACGAGAAGCCGCCGGGAACTGCCAGCATGTGGAATTCCTCTAGTGATTCTGCGCCTGACACCAGTTTGTTGACGTGCACCCGTTGCGCCTCTGCACCGGCCATCTCAAACACAGCCATTGTCTCGACATCGCAGTTGATGCCGAAGCCTGTGAGCACTGCTGCCTTCGGGTTCTCGACCATCACGGCGCACCCCCGTCAAGTGTTGCTTTCCATCCCTTACGTAGAGTGGTGATACTGGCGCTGAGTTGGGTCTCGTCACCGTTGTTGATAGTCAATTTTTTACCTCTACCTACCTCTCCTATGTGTTGACATGCATGACCGGCCATTGCTGTCTCAAACGCCTCACAGTCCTTCGAAGAGACGCTTACTAGGATACGGCCAAGGCTCTCTCCGAACAGTGCTCCCCAACCATCCAAATCTCCATCATTCACATACAGGGAACTGATGTCTACAGTGCAACCGGAATCCACACCGAAGCATGACTCGGCTAGTGCGGTGGCGAATCCTCCGTCGCTGCAATCATGGGCGCTGGCAACCAATCCATCAGATATGGCCGCAGAGAGCGCGCGGTAGAGCGCGATGTTGCGCTCAGCATCGATGCATGGGACTTGTCCTCCGATGCCGCCGCCGTAGTCATCGCGCAGAAGACAGGCCAGTTCGCTCGCGCCCAGTTCTTGATGCGTCTCGCCGAGAAGATAGATGGTGTCTCCAGCCCGCTTGAAGTCGCTGGAAACAGCTTGACGGACGTCGTGATGGTTGCCGATTAAACTGTAGAGTAGAGTGGGTGGAACGCTGATTTTCTCACCATCAAAGGTGACATCGTTCTTCATCGAGTCTTTTCCAGATATGCAGGGTAATCGATAGGCGCGGCATACATCCTCCAAGGCGCGGTTGGCACGCACCAACTGCGCCAATTTGTACTTCCCATCTGGAGTCTTCTCACTGACGATGGCATCGGGCCAGCAGAAGTTATCCAGGCCGGCGATTTTGTCGAGATCCACTCCAACACATACCGCGTTACGTAACGCCTCGTCTATGCTTGCGGCCACCATGGCATAGGTGTCAATGTCCGAATAGCGGGGTGCGATACCACATGAGATGACTGCGCCTCTCGTGTCACCATGTAGGGGTGCAATGACCGCTGCGTCACCGGGTGCATCGTGGTTGACGCCGCAGAACGGTTTGATAACAGTCTGGCCGATGACCTCGTGGTCGTAGGAACGCACCCACCACTCCTTGCTGGCGATGTTCGGGCGTGCCATCAGGTCCGCCAGCAGGTTGCCCATTCCCTTCGCATCCACGTCAGGGTACTCTGGTGAATCGTGTTCGGGTGGAATCCACTCGCTCACTAATTCCAACTGTGGTAAGCCATCGTGTAGGAACTCAATTGGTAGCGACGCTACTGTTAGGTCCCCGTAAGTGACGTGGAAGTCGCCGCTGTCTGTGAATTCACCAACCCGAGTCGCCTCCACCTCATGCAACTCCGCGAGAGTTTCGAATTCGGCGCAATCCTGCGGTTTCACTCCGATAGTCATGCGTTCCTGTGATTCAGACACCAATATCTCCCAGGCTGAGAGGCCCGCTTGTTTCAGTGGTACTACAGATAGATCGATGGTTGCTCCACCTGTGAGCTCAGCCATCTCCCCAACACTGCTCGAAAGGCCCCCTGCCCCATTGTCTGTGGTAACCTGCACGATACCAGCATCGCGCGCTTCGATGAGCATGTCGACCATTTTCTTCTGTGTAATCGGGTCGCCTATCTGCACCGCGGAACTCGGACTCTCCTCAGTCAATTCGATGCTACTGAATGTTGCTCCATGAATCCCGTCACTACCAACTCGGCCGCCAGTCATGTAGATGATATCCCCTGGGCTGGGTGTCTTATCGTGACTCTCCCGACCATCAGCTAGGTAGCGGGGCATGATGCCAACGGTGCCGCAATATACCAACGGTTTCCCGAGATAGCGCTCGTCGAACACCATCGCCCCGTTGACTGTTGGAATGCCTGATTCATTACCTCCAGCGCGCACTCCAGCGTGCACCCCGCGCATCACTCGTGATGGATGGAATAGCCCCTTAGGGATGTGACCGCCCCAATCAGGGGGCCCGAAACAGAATACGTCGGTGTTGGCGATTGGGCGAGCGCCCAGACCAGTACCAAGGATGTCGCGGTTGACTCCGACAATACCAGTCATAGCGCCACCATATGGGTCAAGGGCACTTGGGGAGTTGTGTGTTTCCGCCTTCATGCACAGGCTCCAGTCATCATTCCATGCGATGACTCCAGAGTTGTCGTGGAATACACTGAGTAACCAGTCCACCTCTTCGGCGATATCTAGAGTGGGTTGCATTATGTGAGTCTTGAACAGCGAATCGATGACCGAATCTTCACCTGTCTCTGTATCTTTGTGATGTATCTTGGCGGCGAACGTCTTGTGCTTGCAATGCTCACTCCATGTTTGGGCAAGACACTCCAATTCCACATCCGTCGGAGCGGCTTCAGGGAGATCTTGTGACTTACGGTACGCCTGTATATCTGGGTCCCGATAATGTGCCTGTATCGCTTGCATCTCTGCTAGATTTAGTGCGAGTAGCCCCGATTCGCTGATGCGTTCTAACTCGCCATCAGACACCTCGAGATCGATGATTGCTGGTTCCTCAAACTGACTCGGTGGACGGTCGGGGAACGGTAGTTGCGGCCAGATAGCTGAGTTGCAATGAGTTCTGGTAGCGATTGCCGCCCGCTCTATCATCGAGTTGTGTAGTTGGCCCGCTAGCCATTTCTCCTCTACGTCCTCGGGCACACCCCAGAACAGATATGTCATCGTGGTGGCGACCTCACTAGTTGCACCAGCATCTGGGTAGAGTGTGCTAAGGCCCCCCATGGCAGCCTGAGCGGAGTTATCGGTGACGCCGGGTTTGAACCCAACTTGTATTGCAATCTCGGGAGGAGGATTGAACATAGCATCGTCGTCGAGCATGCTCTGATTGGCAACGCCGTGTTCGATGACTGGGTCTGTGAACAGATCCCGAAGAGAATCCAACAACTGGACTCCTGTAAGATGGGCTCGTACCATGTATCCAGTGATGCTACGTACACTTTCTATCTCGATGTCATGGTCGTACGCCAATTGTCTGCGCACACCTTCGCCGCGTGTGTCCTGTAATCCAGGCAGCACCCGCGGAGTCACCTCGATGCGGTGGACCGGTGCGGCGCCCATCCGAACCCTCGATATGAACGCCAATGTCGGACGCCCTTGAATGAAGCGGCTGGGGCCATAGGCACCAGCCGACTGGAAACGTGGTCCGTTAGAGTAGAGTAGGGGCTCTCAGAAACCCATGTCACCCATGCCACCCATACCACCCATGCCACCCATATCTGGCATTCCACCAGCGGCTTCCTTGTGCTCTGGGTCGTCGGCGATGAGGGTTTCTGTGGTCAGACCCAAACCAGCAATAGAACCAGCCGCCTGTAGGGCGTTGCGCGTCACCTTGACAGGATCAA
>CAXEUS010000020.1:0-4132 GCA_963999385.1 uncultured Candidatus Poseidoniales archaeon
CCAGGAGGATTGAGAATAGGAGCGATGCGCACTGTTCCGGCCATCGTGAGCGGGTCGAGTGCTTTCCCATCCGAGGTCAACGTCTCCTGACAGAGCAGCGAGCAGGCAAGTGGTCCAATCAACTCGTCGCCATGTATGGCACCGGTTATGGTGACAACAGGACCTGGCCGAGCACCGTGGATGACAGTGATTGGAGTCTGCCAGTCTTCGCCCATCGTAACATCAAGCAATGGGAACTTGATTTTGCGAATCGTCCCCGGTTTCACGCGCTTTTTGAGGATACGATGCTGCTTGACTCCCTTTACTCGGTCCCAATCGGTGCGCTTCGCACGTTTGTGACCTGCCATCGCCGACTGAATCTTTCGGCGCCGCTCCTTTGGAATCTGGTTGCTCACCTTGAGTGCTGAACTACTGCTTTTGCTCTTCTCAGACTTCGCTGACGTCTTCTCTTTGGGCTTCGATTTCTTCTTTGCAGTCTTCTTCACTGCACCGGCCGTCTTGGACTTGGATTTCTTCGACGTTGAACGCTTCTTTCCAGACGAAGGAACCTCGTTATTGGGCATCCGCATCCCCTCTGACTCAAGGGCGCTACGCGCCCTCTCGTCATCAAATGCTGGGTGCAGGAGGCTGAAAAAGCCCTCGGGTCCAAAACTGAGTGATAACGGGGTTTTCAGAGGTCTGCTATCGACTCTGGTTTCGGCATCGGCGCGCCCCAAAGGAGATGAGCGGGGACCCACGAGATATTGGCATGAGCGACGATGAGGAAGTAGGTGTGCAGCGGCGCTATGCACCCAAGTCAATCTGCTTCGGATGCGGGCCAGCAAATGAGAAAGGTCTGCGAATCGACTCGAAGCGCAGTGAGAACGGATTGGAACTTTGGTTCACTCCATCAGAGGAGCATCAGGCGTTTCCTGGAATGGTCAACGGAGGCATCATCGGCACCCTGCTAGACTGTCACGGAAACTGGGTGGCAGCGATTGCCCTGATGGACTCTCATGGAGATGATCACCCCCCATGCACGGTCACAGCCTCATATTCCGTCCAACTGCGTAGGCCAACGCCTGCAAACACCCCCCTGCACGTCACTGGTGAGGTTCTCGAACTCATGGAGGATCGCGCTCGAATCAGCATGCAACTGGTGGCGGATGGCAAGTTGTGCGCCAAGGGGGAGGGGTTGTTCGTCTCGGTGAACGAGGGCCACCCAGCATACCACCGCTGGGACTGACAGCACCCGCCTAGATACGCGGTGAGAAAACTGAATCTCCCTCATCATTGAAGGCTAGGGACACCCGCGTGAGCTCTGATGGTCGTCGAACTGCCACCGGGTCAGCAGCGCTTGCTGATCGAGTTCGTCCCGATGGAACTGGAATCTGCAGAGGAACGCCAGATGCCCAGTAGCCTCGATGGGCTACGCAGCAGAGTACTCAGCATCATGGCCACAATTCCTGAACTGGCTGATGAAAATCTCGGCGAACTTGAGGATGTTCCTCTTGGCAGATTGAGACGGGATGCGACTCGATTACACGGGGTTTGTCGCTACCGCAAAGGGAAGCGGAGCAAGGCTGGTGAAATCGGACCCAAGGATGTGCGCGAGGTGGCGCTGCACCCGCAAGTGCTTGAGGAGGAGTGGGATGAGTACGCCTCGTTCCTGCTGTTTCACGAGTTTCTGCACGCTCTCGGCCATGTACATCACGACAAAACCTTCCGGAAACTGGAAGAAACTTGGCCGAATACGGAAGTCCATAGCCTCCAGAATGCCTTTGCACGGCATATTCGTTCAATCAATTCACGTTGGTCGTGGACCTGTCCTGAATGCGGTTGGTGCTGTTCCCGCTCGCTGCGGGCCGCGGGACGATATCGTTGCCGCTCGTGCCGAGTTCCACTAGTCGATGTCCCGACAGTCACCGCCTGATGAGAACTGGGCTAGCGATTTTCAAGGATAGCGAAAACCCATACCGGAAGGGACACTCCGCTCGCTCATGGAGCGAGCGAGCGCGACCCGCCCGGATACGCGCCTAGAGCGAGCGCGCTATGGGCGCAACGCCCGCAACGCGCTCATGTGCGCGTTGCTCGTTCTGCTCTTACCAGCACCTGTCACTCAAGCCGAGTTGGGCGTAGGTGAGGCTACACTCAATCTGACCTGCCTGACAGAGTCGTCATGTCTGTTGGGTAACGAAGCGACCGGACTGGACAGCATCAGCCGTCAGGAGTCCTCGGCGTCACCGGTCAACCCGGTCATAGTACGCTTGGAGTTCCCGATGGCGCCGGATCAGCGACAGATGTCCCTACTGCCGCCGACACTCGACGAGTTGGTCATCGATCTAATCGTCCGCGAGGATGTCGGTGGGCTCTCGACACCTGACATCGTGGTCGACCTGCGTCTCGGCCCCAGCCAGAACCAGTGGACCATCTCCGCAGACACTACTCTGCCCCAGCAGCAGGGCAGATACCACATCGAGAACGAGGAACTCAATCTCGACCGCGGTAGATTGCTGCGCCCCGGAAATCCAGTCAGTCTGACACTATCCTTCGAGATTGATCAACCGGTCACATGGGAACTCCATCTGCGCAGTAACTCGTGGCTCACGCTTCCGGTGGAATGGAGTGCGGATGTCGACAGCGCCAACATCGACGAGCCGAGTAGCGCTGGTGATCCTGTGGAACTCGATATGGTCGAGCAGATTCAGCAGGGTGCATTGCTCGACGCCGACCAAGACTGCTACAAATTCCCAATCGAAGACCATGTGGATGCTCTGACTCTGCATGTGAGTTGGAAAAGCGTGCCACTTGAAATCGAGCAACCGCACACTCCACCTGACCTGATCAGGGATGGAGGGAATTCACCGCGAAACCCAGCGGTGAAGACGACTTACGAAGGAGGAGAAACCGTCTCAGAGATACGCTACGAGGAACCGCGAGAGGGAGAATATCTAGTCTGTTGGACCGGCCTGTCCAACCATTTCCAAGCATACTCTTGGTTCGGCCGATTATCCTACGAAGGCATCGGAAGCACATCTCCTTCGGACTTCACTGGAGACGCCAACTGGATCTCTGGACAAGCGCATATTGGCAGCAGCGATGAATTTCAGCAGTCAGAGGGAGCGGGCGTGTTCACCTTACTGCTTGCTCTGCTGGGCACGGGAGCGGCAATCTCCGGTCTAGCGTTCGCATCAAACAATCGCTGGTCGAAACGGGTGTTGATTCCCTTGGCGCTTGCATTGCTAGTGGTTGGAGGAATAGCATCACCTGTCTGGGCGATGACAGATGAAGCGCCGCGGGCGAACGAGGTGCTTCTGGACGACCTCATCGAGGCACGATTGGCGGGCATCGAAGCGGCTGGACTGGACGGTGGCCATGCGGCTGCGGTGAGTGGCATGTTCGGAATAAAGCCAGGAGAACACCTGCGCTTGCGCTTGCACGTCATTGGGGCGCATCCGACCGATGACGGGCGCTGGCAGGTTCACGTAGAGGAACTCGAGCAGGTACGACTGGACAATCACGTGTTCGGCTATCTCAATCAATACCCGATGACAGACATAGACGAGGTGCGCTTCATATTGGCTGCCGGACGATTGCTGACGCTCGATTTGCTAATGCTCGAAGCGCTACTGATAGTTGACGAGCCGCCGGCAGGAGAGTTGCTGCACATCGACTGGAATATGGCGGCGGCTAACGGGGCGGGCACAGCCGCAGAACCGGTCTGGACCAGTAGACCGGATTCCATCTCTCTGACTGACTGGACCCGTCTACAGAATGACCTGTATCCCATACTGCTGACCATCTCGTACTGTGACTGTGGCATCGATGGCATGGAAATATCATACATGGGGAACAACCGCCTTGGAGCTGGTTCAGTCCCTGATTCAGAGGGAATTGACATCGCTGATGGATTCGTTCCGATGGAAGGAATGTGGGTGACCGGCGGGATTCTGCTGCTGCTCGCTGCCGGTGGAATAGAATGGTATCGCATGCGCGTGACGCAGGAACTCACTGACAAGATGTTCCGCTGATTCATCTGCGGTGAAGAATCGGTATCAGACCCGTCCGAGAACATCGTCGAGCATCTTCTTCTCATCGTCGTCTATGATGCCGTCCTCAAGCGCGTCTCGGATTTTCTGCATGTCCTCCTCAG
>CAXEUS010000021.1:0-12302 GCA_963999385.1 uncultured Candidatus Poseidoniales archaeon
CTTCTCCGGGAGAAGCGCTGCTGCTTGTCTCCGAGCGCGCCGCAGCGTACGCTACTCGCTTGCTATCGGAACTGCCGCAACCCCCTAGATACGAGATTAAGCCTCCAGTGACGCTGCTCAGTTTCGTCGGCGAAGGGGTGGGTGATGATGCTGAAGTTCGAGAGAGCATCCGTTCGGCGGCAGATGCATCGGATCTTGAAATCGTTCGACTGGAATCGAGCGAGCACGCTCTGCGCTACACGGTTCCTTCAGAACAGACTGAGATAGCACTCGAGCGACTGGCACGCCGCCTAGACCTACTCACATGACGGTAGAGGACGCCTATCACGCGCTCTCACGGAACTTCTGGACGCGTGCTGGCAGATTGGCACCGAACACTGCTGCGACAATCAGGAAGACGATCATCGTCCCTAGTGCAACTCCATAGACACTGGTCAATTCAACGCTCTCGCGGAGCCGCGTGGCAGTGATATCGCTGAACAGGCCGACAATAGCTGGGATGACGACGTTGATCATCAGAGTGAGGAATGCGACAACAGCGGCGATGACTGGAGTAATCACCAGACTGATGTGGTAGCGGTTGAGTACCTTCTTCACATTCATCACGTAAACTTCGCCAGTTCGAATGCTGGTATCGAGCATGGAGAAGCGGATGACGGAATTGGTCAACTCCATGTACATCACAAGGAAGACTGCATACATGATGAGCAGCACCTTCTCAAGGAATTCTCCTTCGATGGGAAGCCACTGGAAAGTCACCTTGCTGGAAGCGAATCTGAGTGAGACTAGAATGAACAGGACATAGGAAGCGAGCAGGAAGCGAGCATCACGCTGGAATATCCCCCAGAAGCCACAACCGAGTGCAGCGAGCACGACGGTCAGGTGCAGCACGACACCTAGGACCTCGACACCCAGCATGTCGGAGAAAGCGAACCAAAGAGTACCGGAGACAGGGGTGACCACGTAGGTGAGCACACCAAGTAGAATCATCACGACTCCGGAGAGCATCTGCAACGTCTGCACCATCTTGTCCGCGGGCAGGAAGCGCATACGCGGGACCAGTGGCCCCCCGAACAGACTCTCAACGAAAGTAGGTATGTGCACGTCTGGAACTGCATCCTTCGGGATGTCCTTGCTACCGGTCATCTGGCCGGCTAGTTTCTTCCGGCTAGGGGGCGCAGCGCGCGTCGTCTTGCCTTCGTACAGGTGCGAGGTATCGCCACTCTGACCTGGAATCGCCATCATATCACCTCAGAATCCTCTTGCCCCTGCCAGTGCCGTAGACAGCAACATGTCCGGCTCCCAGTCCATGACGAACGCGCCTAGTCCACGTAGTTCGCTGATGAGGATGTCCCGCTCGGTCTTGAGCACCTCATAGCCGGTACGATCGAGCCGTCGGGCGTCGAATTCAAACTCCAGACTTGAGGGGGTCAGGACGGTGACATCGAAATCGCGCGCTCGCAGGTCGCGAATGGCGTTAACGATGGTCGCGTCATCCTCTAAACAGGAGAGAACGATGATTGGGCTTCCCTTGTTGATGTGCGGCAGAATGCGGTTGGTGACAACCTGCAATGGTGTGTCGCCGCGCGCCATCGCTCCGGCCAGCTTAGTTAGCAGAACGTAGAGTTGTTTCTTGCCAGTGTCACGATCGACGCTGACGATTTCATCACCGTAGACAACGAGTCCCACCGAGTCACGTCTGGCTAGGAAGAACTGCGCCAGTGACGCCGCCGCTCGCGTTCCGTAGACCAATGAGTTACGACTCACTGGACCTGTCTCAGCCACTGCACGACTGTCGATAATCAGGATGATATCACTGACCGCATCACGTTCGCGCTCGTTGACCATCACCTTGCCTGTACGCGCATACGCGCTCCAGTTGATTGATTTCATCGGGTCTCCCGGAACGTATTCGCGCAGGTTGTAGAATTCCGATCCCGGTCCTGGCTGACGGATGTTGACTGCGCCGGTGAAGATCTTCGGAACCTTGCTCTTCACGAATGCATCCTTCAAATCCTCGGTCTTGGGGAATACTAGGAAGTCGTCATAGACGTGCAATTCCTTCTCCCGGTGGAAGAATCCGAATGTATCTTGGATGCGCACTGCCACAGGTCCGATGGTGTAGAATCCACGCAGCGGACACTCGACTGTGTATTCGATCATCGTCTCGCGTCGCGGCCCCAGTTCCATCAGGATGTAGTTGGCTCCTTTCTTGATGCGCATGACCTCAGGCAGGCTGTCACGAACCTCGAGCACCTTGGACAGCGGAGAGTGGTTCTGTACTCTCAGAGTGACATCGACCTCGCCATCTTCGAACACACGCGCAGTCGAGAGTTTTCGCATGGCAGACAGATTGGACAGGCTCACACCTGCTTCCTCATCCGTCTTTTCTTCGAGTCGGCGGCCACTGGCCGCCACATCAGCGTGCCCCGCTCGCAGCGCCGCCCAGGTGAGGAATGAGAGCAGTACGACCGCGACGGTCACGAGTTGCTGGTTGCGCAGGGTGAGGCCGAGCATGTAGAGCGCAATCGCCAAACTGCCGAACATGGCAGACTTCCGTGACCACACTCTCGCTCACCTCCCTCTCCGGATTTACCTCCGAGCCTCGGCTCAGACCGTTGGCACCGGAACCTGCCCGAGAATCGTCTGGATGACCTCCTCGTTCTCGAGTCCCTTGATTTGGTGTTCCGGCTTGAGAATCAATCTGTGCGACACAGCTAGTGTTGCCACAGACTTCACATCGTCAGGCGTCACGAAGTCACGCCCGCGCATGGCGGCCGCCGCTCGTCCTGTCTTGAGAAGTGCCTGTGAACCACGGGGTGAGGCACCGACCAGAACACGTGGGTCCTCACGCGTGCGGGCGACGAGTTCAACCATGTACATCCGCACAGCGGGGTCGACGTAGATATCCTCAATCGCTTGCTGCATGGCAACGACTCGCTGAGGGTCGGTAATGACCTCGACGTCAACGGCGTCCTTCTTGCGCTCGATACGTCGGGCGAGAATCTCGTCCTCATCAGCGCGGTCAGGGTAGCCGACGCTCATCTTGAACATGAATCGGTCCAACTGAGCCTCGGGCAGTGGGTATGTTCCCTCCTGCTCGACCGGGTTCTGGGTCGCCATTGTTAGGAACGGAGACGGCAACTTGTGAGTCACGGTTCCGATGGTCACCTGCTTCTCCTGCATAGCCTCAAGCAGAGCAGCCTGCGTCTTAGGCGGAGCACGGTTGATCTCGTCAGAGAGCAACAGGTTGCAGAAAATCGGTCCGGGCTTGAACGTAAACTCACCTTTCTTGGCGTCGTAGATGTTCGTGCCAGTGATATCAGCCGGGAGCAAGTCAGGCGTGAACTGCACACGCTTGAAGTCACAACCGAGCGCATCAGCGAACGTGTTGGTCATCAGAGTCTTTGCCAAACCAGGATAATCCTCGAACAGCAGGTTACCGTTAGACAGGATATCAACCAACACGTTGTCGATGACGTGTGATTTACCGATGATCACTTTCGCGACCTCGGCACAAATCGCCTGTCCAATTGCTCCTACTGCGGCTAGTCTTTCTTTCACTTCAGGGCTACTTTCATGCCTGGAAGTTGCCGCTTGCGCCTGATAGCCAGCCTGCACCGCACCAGCCTGAGCTGGGGGTGGGGGGGCTGCTGCCGCAGGCGCGGCGGGGTTTCCTCCGGGCGGGGGGGGTGGTGCTTGCATCTTTTTCCTCTCCTTCATGTTCTCTTTTCATTTCTTCCCCCATCTGCGGATTGTCTGCAACAGCTGTCGCTTCTCCTCAGGGGAATAGGTTCTCTGCTGGCTGTACGCCAGTTCGACGAGCCTCGGGTCGCCAATCATCGACTGTGTCTCAGCCGGTGTTTTCTGCGCCATCTCGTCTCTTGTCAAATCATAGAATAGCCTGATTTTGGTCATCAGCGCCTCGCGCATGCGCTGCTGGTACGATTCGGGATTGATTTTGTTGGGGCGCTCGCGGAAGCGGGTCAGGTCAAACACATGGCGCCAGTTCTCCTTCTCGGGAACCACCATGATGGCTACCAGCAGGAGCAGGAGCAGGTTGAGTACGATTAACCACTTTAGGAAGCCGTCTGAGGTGAGCAACACGATGGTGCTCATCGTCTCGATGAACGGGTTAGAGAGGGAACCGGTGACGTGCCTGCTCTCGTCGAAGACGACACGGAATTCACTGAATTGCAATCGAATAGAATAGGGGAGCATCTCGTTATCGAACTCCATCATGTCGTAGATCAGCGCAGCGAAGTAGAGTTCGTTCCCCTTCCAAGCACTGTCCCCGGACAACTGTCGCTGCCAGCAGGCAATCGACTCGGTGTCGCAGGTCTGTCGCACATCCGTCTCTGACGCCCTGTCAGCTGCCCAGAAGCGGTTTGAAATCGGCTCGGGGTCTGAGATGAACACGATTGAGCCGGTGACATCGAGAGAACCGTAGGTCGAACCGTCGTCACCAGCCAGCCGGCGCAGGTCATTCGCCTCGATATGCGGGTAATCGATGCGTAGGACAAGGGAGAGGTTACTGATTGGGTTACGGTCATCTCCGCAACTGTTGGTACCCATCCTGTCGACACAGGCTGAGTCACTAGCCATAGCCAGCGTCCGTACGTGGCGTGGGACGTAATCGGGATTTTCCTCATTGTCGGTGGCGACCGCCTCCCAGCGAATCGCGGTGGGTGACTTGAACATCACAGGCATCCGGCAACCGTCGACTTCACCGTTGTCTATCTGCGTCTGAGTGCAGCCAGGCGGCTTGTATCCGCCGCTATTCCCGTCGTTGTTGACGTCCTCGCGGACGGATGCGAGCGCCCACACCTGTCCCCAGTTCTCAGCGCCACTCGATCCCTCGCTGGTGTAGGTGCGCCAATTCTGGAACTCGTCGAGCAACGGGTCTCCCAGATAGGTCACACCGAACTTGGCAGCTAGTCGGTTGGCGTTTGTGTTGTCCGCAGCGACGACGACCTTGCCCCCTCGCTCGGTGACGAAGCGGAAAATCGAGTTCGCCTCGGTCTCATCGATTGGCTTCTCTGGGTCGGCGACGATGAGTAGAGTTCGGTGCGGGTCCTTCCAGTCGTTTACCAGCATCGGGGTCGACATCGTGTTGGCAATCTCGTATCCCTCATCATCTCCGAGTGTGTTACGCATGTCGGTCACTTGTCCGAGAATCTCCCGGTCATCATCACCGCTGGAAACGTAGGCTGAATAGTAGGTCTGCTTGTTGGCGGCGACCAATGTCATCGTCAGCAGCATGGTGATGATGAGAACGGCGAACACAGCGCCGATGATGGTGCCAAAATGGCTCTTGGATTCAGACTCATCAGCCATCGATTCATACATCCCTGAAAGTGTAACCCAAACCCATGGTACACTCGCTGGCCGCTCCAATCATGTTCTGCAAATATAAGTTGGGGCAGCCCGATTGCGCCCTACGGGCGGGTTATGGCGAGGTTTCAACAAACCCACTTCAGTATCATTTTGCTCAGGGGATGATTCGTGCGCGCGGCGCGCGGGCGCCCGCTCGGAATCCCCGTGGGCTCAAGAATCACAGGTTTATGGCTCTCCGACGCACCATCGCTGCTCCAGATAGCGCCGCCAATGAAAGCCAGATGGGCAGAGGCGCGAAATTGCTCGAGACCACCTCGCTATCCTCCTCTCCATCGCCACTACCGGAACTTGAGCCAGAACTGCTTCCCCCGCCAGCCGGCTCCGACTCAATTTTCAGTGTAATCTCCTTGCTGTCGGCGGTGCGCAAAGTACCGACGTTCCAGTCGCCTTGGGATTGAATCGACAGCTCGATTCTGCAGGTCTTGGTCGGATGACTCGGGGAAGCGTTGGCAGTGAGGGTCACGGTGTGTGTCCCTCCCTTGGGGATGCTGACGTCGAGCAGCGCATTTTCACCGCTGACATCGAGCAGCGGACAGGTGTCATCGAGAGTAGCCACCCTGACTGAGTCTGGAGCGTTTCCGCTGTTGGTCACCACCGCGGTCAATTCGGTTGCGGTACCGGCGTTGGATGGCCCCGACGGGTCCTCCAAGGAGAGATCGAGGTCAACGATATGCGGGATGATCAGCGTACCCTCGTTGTCGGTGTCTGCATCGGGTGCGGGTGCGGGAATGCTGCCCAACGAGGCAAGGCGCCCCTCTACATCGTAAACATCAGATTGCCCGGCATCGAAATCAATCACAGCCACTCCATTGACGGTGAACGTGAACGTCTCGTTGTCACCTGCACCGACCTCGACCTCTTCTGGACCACTGACACCGGCGGAGAATGGGAGGTCATACTCGATGGTCACCGTGATGCTGTTCGTCATGTAGTCGTTACGTACCCAGAATGATAGCCCCACCTCTCCATTCTCACCGATGGTGAAGTTCGAATCATCGCTTCCAGGCGCAGGTGTGAGCCCCATCTCCCAGCCCAATGGCGCCTCTTGTGCAGCTGCTGGTGCATTCGCCAGCATTCCCAGCAATAGGAGAACGGCCAGCAGTTGTCGTGTGCGCATATTTTCACCTCGTCAGTTCGCAGACTTGACTCTTGCAAGCGGTGCCAACGCTCTGCGGGTCAGCACACGCACCATCTTCTTCCGATATGAAGGTGGGAACCAGGTATTGTTCACTGGCTTCACCTCCTTCTGCACCGCCGCGGCCAGCGCATTCACACTCTTGTGACCCATCCATTCTGCTCGCGCTTCATCAGCCAGTTCTTGATGCAACCGCGGTATCGATTCCAGCGCGGTGGAGGCGACGCGCAGCCCATCCAGATTACCATCTCCATCGATTCTCCAAGCGGCGGCGATTCCGGCTTCGGGGAAATCCCAAGATTCGCGCAGGCGTAGTTTCTGGTAGTCTCCCTGCCAATCGCCGGAGTCATCGGGAAGGGTGAGGTGGGTGACCATCTCTCCATCCTTGAGCACATTGCGTGTAATGCCATCCTCTTGGAAGAACTCGGCTAGCGGAAGCGAGCGTGAACCATCGTAGTCAGCCAGATGGATGGTCGCATTGAGGGCGAGCAGAGATGCGGCGAGGTCGGCTTGGGAAGTGGCTACACACAACTCGTTCTGATGGGAAATCACACGGCAGTCGGCACCGGTTCCACAGTCGCATTTGATACACCAGTCGATCGAGCGGCGCCATTCCTCACCTTGGTTGAACCAGAAGCAGCGGGTATCGAGACAGATGTTGCCGCCGACCGTTCCTGAGCGGCGAATCATCACCGAGGCAATGGTGCCGGCGGTCTGGCGCAGCAAAGGGTGGCAGGCATCCGAGGTGGCCAACTCTTGCAGACGTACCATGGCGCCGATGTGGTTAGGCTCGAGAGTGGAGAGTTCGCTCACCTTGGCCAGAGAAATCACATGTGGCTTTGAGTTGAGGTGCCACTTGTAGTTGGGTAGCAGGTCGGTGCCGCCGGCCACCCAATCGAAATCAGAGTCCTCATCGGCTAATTCTCCAGCGATTGACATCGCATCATCCAGCGATTCTGGCAGATGCAGTTCGAACGGTGGCATGCGCATCAGGCATCATCTCCCTGATGGCGTCGCTCGACATGCAGCCAAGCGCTACCGGCACGTCGTGGTGATATGAGGTAATGTTCATCGGGAAGCACAACCGCTGTCCACGAATCGTCCTGTTCGTCAGCGGGGATGGTCGCATCAAGGCCGAACAGAGCGCCGTTGTGGTATTGCTCACGCTCGCCATCCAACTTGCGCTCTAGATCTCGCACGGCATGCTCATCGGCGCGCTCCTTGAGTATGTGGTGCATGGGGGAATGTTCGAGAATCGGCGAGGGTAGGTCGAGCGGGTCATCGATTTCCAACTCCTTGCAGCGTTTCTCAATCTCTCTGTGGACCAGAGCCGGTCTCAGTGGCAGTTCATGGATGCGAATACCGATGGCGTCGTAGACTGCGTTGCACACAGCAGGCAGGATTGGGAGCAGTGGCCCTTCCCCCGCCTCCTTAGCGCCGAACGGCCCCTCAGGGTCGTTGCTCTCGACGATGATTGGGGTGACCTCGGGCATCTCGTGGACGGTCGGGATCTTGTAATCGAGCAAATCGGCATTGAGCAGGTTGCCCGAACGGCCGTAGCGCATCTCCTCAGAGAGCACCTGACCCATCCCCATGTGTATCGAACCGATCATCTGCCCCTCTACTGCCAGCGGATTGAGCGCCTTGCCGCAATCGTGCGCCGCCCACACCTTGAGCACGGAAGTCTGGCCAGTCTCGACGTCGACCTTCACTTCTGCAACGTATGCGCTGAACGAATATGCTGGTGCCAAACCGGCGGCCGCTCCTTTGTGAGTTCGCCCCATGGGTGGCGTTCTATAGGCTCCTGAGGAGACTAGTGCCCCGCGGTCCTCTTGCGCTTTCTGAAGCGCCTCAAGATACGAGATTCCAATCGCAGGATCGTCCTTGCGGAAGATTCTGCGGTCTCCAATGACCAACTTATCCGTGGGCGCCCCGGTAATCATCGAGGTGGCATCGAGCAGTTCCTGTCGAATCTCCATGGCAGCGCTGATTGCCGCGTTGCAATTCATGAACGTCACACGGCTGGAATACGAGCCAAGATCGACAGGAGAGGTATCCGATTCCCGTGAACGGATACGAATCATGTCTAGGGGCAGTCCCAGCACCTCAGCGACCGCCATCGCGACCACTGTGTCTGATCCCTGGCCAATTTCGGCAGCTCCGGTGTGAACGGTCACTCCGCCATCCATGTCCACCTTCAGGTGGACGGTGGCGTGCGGGAACTTGTTTGGCTCCCAGTGAATGGGCAGCGCACTTCCTGAGATGAAGAAGCCGCATCCAATCCCCAATCCATGCCCGAGAGGTAGTTTGCGGAAGCGGTCATCCCAGCCTGAGGCCTCGCGCACCCGCTCGAGGCATTCCCGCATCCCGATGCTGGTGATGCGGAATCCAGTGATGGTGCGGCTTTCAGGAGGGAGCAGATTGGCTAGACGGAAATCGATTGGGTCAACACTCAACTGCTCGCACACGTCATCGATACCCACCTCGACAGCGCAGCGAGAGTTCACTGCTCCGTGACCGCGCATGGCGCCGCTGGCAGGCTTGTTCGTCCAAACTCTGGCGCCGCTGTAGTGGAAGCCGCCAATCTCGTACGGGGCAGTATGCAGCACGCCGTTGTAGTAGGTGGTCACATGACCGAACGAAGCGAATGCACCACCATCGAGTAGGGCGTCGGTCTCAATGCCGCACAATCTGCCCCTGTCGTCAGCGTGTATCGTCATCTCTAGGCGAGAAGGATGTCTGCCGCGATTGACGAAGAACACCTCGTCTCGATCAAACGTGATACGAACGGGCCGTCCAGATTTACGCGCTAGGATGGCGGCACACATCTCGTGCGGGAACGGGTCTGATTTGCCACCGAATCCTCCACCTACGGCAGTGCGGTAGACGTTGATTTGGTGCATCGGGATATCGAGAACATCAGCCAGCGCTCGGTGTACATAGTGCGGAACCTGTTGTGGCGTATAGAGCGTCAGCCTACCATTCGGCTCCCAGTGAGCGACTACTGCGTGCGGCTCCGTAAATCCGTGATTGGCCCCAGCGAAATGCCAGTCTGAGTTGTGCGTGGCCACCGCGGATTCTCGCATACCCGAAATGTCCCCGAACTCTTGGAAGACCCGTTTCTGCACATTGGAATCACCGATGTGATACTTGCCTCTATCGTGAATCGGCTCCTCGACATCCTTCAGCCCATCACGCATATCGTGGACCGCATCGAGGATTTCGTAGTCGACCTCGATGAGCCTCAATGCCTCCAACGCAGTCAGTTCATCCTCTGCCGCCACACACGCTACCAAGTCGCCCACATGCCTCACTTTCTCCTGAGCCATCGCATGTTCGTCCTTGGTCACCGGCAGCACGCCGAAGCGAGCCGGTGCCTCGCTGCCAGTGGACACTGCAACCACTCCGGGCAGCGCTTCAGCGGCTGAGGTGTCGATTGACTTGACTCGGGCATAGTGATGCGGCGAGCGCAGAATCCTGCCGAACAGCTCTCCAGGCAATCTGATGTCATCACCGTATTTTGACTGCCCCGTAACCTTCCAACGGCTATCGACCATTGGTGTGCGACGACCTACGGCTGCGCCGGTAATCAGCGAGTCATGCCTGTTTGCGCCCTGCGGTTGTGGAAGGTCTCCTCCTTGACTCGTAGGGATGCGAGCGTCGTCCCGCAGTTCACTGAACTTGACAGAACCACCACTACCTGGCCGAGCGAACGGGAGTTTGCCCGGCTGCTGCTTGTAGCCGATCATCTCGTCATCGTCACTCATCGGGGACCACCTCCAATTCTGTAGATTCAGATTTGACGTCCACAACCGGCACTCCGGGATGGGGGTCATGCATTGGGTCCGTTGCATCTGCAGTCTTCTCACCTGAAGTGATAATCATCGATGCGGCTCGGACGGAATCGACAATCTGCTGGTAGCCTGTGCAGCGGCACAGATTACCGTCGATGGCCTCCTTTATCTCCGCCTCATTCGGTTCGGGATTCTCCTCCAACAATGCTGAGATGACGACTAGAAATCCGGGAGTGCAGAAGCCACACTGGCTCCCACCATGGGTGGTGAATGTCTCTTGGATTGGATGCAGATGGTGGCCGTCGGCCAGGCCTTCAACGGTGGTGAGCGCACATCCGGCTGCCTCGTGAGCGAGCATCAAGCAAGAGAGTCGCGGCTCGCCGTCGACCAGCACAGAGCAGCAGCCACAGGTTCCCATGTCACATCCTCGCTTGACGCCGAGGGTGCCGACCTGGTCACGCAGCACATCGAGCAGGATGGCGTTGCTCTCGACGTGAATGTCAACTTCAGTGCCGTTCACGCTGGCTGACCAAGGTAATTCTCCGGGAGCGGGGAGCATAGGGACTCTGATACGAACCATGCTCTTGCTTCCCAAAGTCCCGGGCATCCGCTGCGACCTTGCAGCGTTGCCTAGATGACCCCGCTCATTGATGCTTCGCCTCAAGGAGGCGAAGCGGCCGCGCTCATGCGCAGGTACGCCCGCACGCAGGGCGGAACCTCAGGAGGACGTTCGCTTGCTTACCATGTGGTGGTCGTCAACTCCGGTGGGCGGAGCCTTCCAATCAGGGTCACCAGGCAGCACGAGTGAGCGCCCTATTGTATCGAGACGACTAGCCAGATCTCGTTGGCCGGCTTGCAGTTCATTCCACGGAATCGAACCGTCTCGTAGTCGGAACCACCTGCGCCAAGTCCTCCATGAGAGCACTACACGCCTCCAGAGAATCAGATGCAATCGAGCACTGAGCGGCCAGCCGAACAGCAGCAGCACCGCCATCAGCAGCATCGGCACTTTGAGCAGATGTGGTTGGATGAACGGTAGCACACCATAGCTAGGTATTGACCAGACCGGGCTCGATGGAGTGGTAATCAGCCAAGCGATTGGAAGGGAGATGAGCAGCCACCACAATGGGAGCAGGAAGAACGCGATGGCAATCTTGTAGGTGCCCAACGCATACGCCATCTTCTCCTCGTATGGTTTCGCCAACTTACCTGCCAGACGGTAAGGGGGGTACGAACCTATCATCGCCCCCCAGGCCATCAGGCCTAGAATCCAGGCCGTTGACCAGACCAGCAGAACCGCAGCTTTCCCCAACTCCATGTATCCGGGTCGTGACTCTCGCTCGTAGAGCTCGAACTCCTTCAGACCATGCTCCTGCATCCGCTGCGAATGCGCAGCAATCTCACTCCTGAGTCCCTCGGCCTGTTCAGGCTGCTCCTCGAGCATGTGCAACCAAGCGGCGCGTGTTCGCCGCGCACCGAGAACCGCTTCCGCATACGAAGGCGCCCCCTTCCTCCCTTCGGCTCGCGCTCGATGCACCCAGACGAGGCTACGTGTTCGCCAGAGCAGTTTACGGTCATCCCAGTTGTCGAGTCCTTGGCTGGAACGTTCCATTTCGACTGTCAGCAGGTCGGTAACCTCTCTCACCCAGGTGCGGTCGGCTGCTTCAGCCGCGTCGAACTTGGCAAGCAATTCCTGACTTGGCTCGAGAGCCCCATCTTCTTCGGGCAATGGAGGAAGTTGCATAGGCGGGTGAACTTGCAGTAAACCACGCTCGCGGAACTTGTTCTGGTCCGTGTAGTGAATGCCTACTGGGACCAGTGCCGGGTCGGGGACTCCAGCCTCGCGGGAGTTGCGGATGGCGCGCAGCATGATTCGTGCCGGCCCGGTCTTGATTCGCTCAGGTCGGCTACCTAGGTGCGCCATCCCTTCAGGATAGATTGCGCAGCGACCCTGATCGACGAGGATTCCGGCGAGC
>CAXEUS010000022.1:0-4540 GCA_963999385.1 uncultured Candidatus Poseidoniales archaeon
TCTCGTAATATTCTCCTGTACACTCTTCGACCAGTTGTGAGCAACGCCTCCAGGCTGCCTCATCAAGAGTCTCCGCTGCGTCCGAATACAGCCGCCATAAGAGTCCGGTCATTGGCAGGCGACTTGGGTGGTTGCGCATCGAGGTTGCGGCCATCAATCCTGACGTTGTTTCTGCCTACCGGGTTTCCCTCGCTTCGCTGCCGCCTTGCGCCGTTTGGGTTTGGGTGGCTCAACTCGCCCGCTGCCAGATTCTTTCTTCTCTTGCTTGTCAAGGTCGCCCAGGCCACCGCTGGAGATCAAGCGAGACAGTTCCTCAAGTGATAGCGCGCCACCACTGGCCGCCCGCTCTTGGATGTCCTCAAGTCGAGGACGCACCGTGTGTCCTCTACGCTCTCCATCTTGGCGAATGCGTAGGAACGCCTCGAGCCGTCCTATCTCACGTCGGTGACCCTTCATCTCATCACGTTGAGCGAGTATGACTTCGAGCATGCTGGCGATGCGCTCGTTGAGTTGTTTCTCCTCTTTTCGATTGACCTTCGTATCCTTCAGACGAGGGTCTTCACTGGTCGTTTCACTGGCAATCTGCTCCCGCTCATCTTTCAGGGCATCGAGATTGTCTATCGTCTCCTGCTGTTTGCGCATCAACTTGACATATTCGTCGTGAGATGCATCGCTGAGAATCTTCTGCGCGTGCATCTGCTGCAGTTCGAACAGGAATGAGAACTGCTTGATTTCGGTGGAAAGGTTGGGCATCTTCAACAGGTCTTCAGGTAAGACTGTCAGACGTTTGTGCGTCTTCTTCAGCAGTGAATCGATCCATGTTGATGGCGGAGCGATGCATTCGTTGATGCTGTCGCGGATATTTCGCTGTTCATCCACCCGCTTCCGCCGGTCACGTAGTTCCTTCAGCAGTTTTCCCCGTTCTTGGCTGATGCCAGTGCTCTTACCGACTGCCTGACGCAGCAGTTGAACGGTCGAAATGATTGCTCTGCGCTCGGATTGTAGTGAATCGTGCTGCTGCTCGGTTGCCCGCAAACTAGCGCGATGCTGCGAAAGCCGTTCTTGAAGCGCGTGAGTCTCGATATCATCGAGATCATCGAACAGGTTGGAATCTCTACGGCGTCCACCTTTGCCGCCTTTGTTGCCACCACGACGACCACGGTCACGGCCTTTCCCGCCACCTCGACCCTTCCGTGCGCTTGAGCCCCCCTGCTTGCGCTTGCTGTCACCTTTGGAGCTCATTTCTGTTCACCCCTAGCATCAGTTCGAGCCTGACGGGCCATCGAAGAAGGTCCTCCAGCAGCGACCTTAGCGGCGGGAGCGAGCAAGTCACCGGTGTTATCACCGATTTCGGTGAAGCCCTTCTCGAGCCTGTTATTCCAGTAGGAGATGGCTTCGTCGGATTGGGCCATAAGAGAACGAGCGCGATTCAGTTGCCGCATCGCTTCGCGCAGAACCTGCCTCGTTTCCTCGAAGCGCGAGTGTTCACCCTCACTCTTAGCGGCGAGTTCAATCATCTCGGAATGGCATTCCTGCGCTTCATCAGATAGCTCCCTGTGCCTCTCCCATCCTTCGCGATAATCTTTGAGTTCTGGATTCTTGGCAATATTCTGTTCGACCCATTCCTCGTGACTACGCAACAGTTGACGCATTTCTCCGATCAACTTTCTTTCAGTCTCCAAGTCGAGTGCTTGTTTCTGCAACTTGTCATCAAGTTCAGAGATACGCTCCTCGAGCTTCTCCTTCGCCCATGCTGGGTCAGGATTGCGCAGGTTCCCCTCGCTGAGCAATTTCTCGCGTGTTGCTGCCAGTTGAGTTCTCAGCCCTCGAGTTTCCGTCTGGCAGGCGTCCCGTCGTTGCTTCAACTCGTGAACCATGGATGTGGTCCTGTCACGTGATAATCGGTTTTCCTCTACTAGAGGTTTCAGATAATCAACCTCGATTTTACGTTGTTCGATCACTGCAGGAAGCTGCTCTCGAAGTTCAATCCTGCGAGCGACGATAATCTGGGCCACCTCTTCAGGGGACAGCGCGACAATCTGCTCGAGTTCCATGGTACGGCTGCTGGACTCACCGATTTCGCATAAAGGTTGGGCGTTCGACCACATTGGAGTCGGCAAGGTATGTGAACCCCTCATGGACTCAGCAAGTTGGATGTACCCCAGTTCACGCGCCTTGTCCCTCTCTATGCTGTTGTTCGCGGCAGTCATGCTCCCGCTGTTTCCAACGGTGGCTGCCAGCGGTGGCGGATTGTTGATTGAGGCGGCGTCGGTTTCTGTTGATGGAGACGGAGAGATTGGTACCGGTGACGTGATAGCCAATTTCACTGTCTTTGAGACATCTGGATTAGCCGCGAATGGAACGGTGAGAGTCACTCTTACCACCATCTCGTCCATCGAACTCGGGAATTCCACGGTGACGCTGAACCTGAGCGCTGATGGCAGCGAACCAGTCAGCGTGACGTTCGTTGCTGTACCTCCGGGTCAGCATCAGTTGCAATTGCTCCTAGCAGGTGACGTGGGAGCCCCGAACTCCAGCCACACTGGAGACCACAGTCAGTTGGTCACTCGCCTTCTTCCACATGATGTGAGCATTGAACCGGTCGGCCAATGGACGATTATTCCAATGTCAGCCGGAGTTCCGACCGGTAACCAGAGCGTGCGCGATGGTGATGTGTTGCAAGTGACAGCCCCAGTGGCGAACTCTGGTGAAGTAGCATGGAACGGTTCGTGGGAAGCGGTCGATGGTCTAGGGACGATGGTAGCAGAGGGTAACGCGAGCGTCAATGGAACTAATGTGACACAGATTGCAATCGACACAGGGCAGTTATCAGAGGGTGAGTATCAACTTACAGTTTCACTTCTCGCCGTCGGAGACGGGGATGCCAGCGATGATTCACGCACCCTGACTGTTCAGGTAGGCCCGCCACCGCTGGCGCGTCTGCAGTTGACGGCTGATTCTGGGAGATTGGACGATGCAGGGCTCGGGGAGACTGCGGTCTGGAACGTCACTCTGGGGAATGACGGCGAGGTAGATTGGAGTGGTGACCTAGGGTGCGAATTCCCATCTCCATCACAGACTGTGTTCACTGAACAGTTGCTACTCCCCGCGAACTCATCAGTGAGCCGTTCTTTTTCATTCACAGCCAGACCAGGGAATCTTTCCTGCGATGTTAGCGGAACACAACGTGTCTATTCTGATTCATCGACAGCATTTCTTCATCAATACAACATGCTAGCCGCTCACTTCAGCCCTGCTGGAAGTGCCGGAATAACCATCTCAGGATCTCCGTTTCACTTCGGCGATTCCGCCAGCGCCAGCGCGCTGGTTCACAATGGTGGCGATTTGGCCGGGAATGCTAGACTGAGTCTACAGGACGGTAGTGCCACCTCCGAAGGTTCCACCCGCTCATTTGACCAAGGACACAGCCTGCAGTTGACTGCGGATTTGAACCTGAGTTCAGGATCCGGTCAGCGCAACATCAGCTGGGTCGTCCTCAGCGAGAATGGCATGGTGGATGAGGAATTGAGTGGCACGATCGAATTGAATGTGCTACCTAGTCAGGTGCTGGAAATTTCGCTCGACCCACCAACATGGACTGGTGCCGAAGGATTGGATGCGAAAGTTAGTCTAACTCTATCCCACGGCCGTAGCCGCACGGTGAGTCTGGTCGCTGGATACCATTCCGGAACCGATACGTTCGAGGTACAACGCACCACACTTTCGCTGGAACCGGGGCAGCGCACTCTGGATATCGAATTCGGTTCACCTGTCAGCGCCGATTCAGTATGGGCCCAGGTCACCCCGCTTGGATGGACGTCAGCGGGGGCGTCCACACTGCAGGATTCACGTTCAGTAAATGCTCCAACCGTACAGTTGAGTGCAATTCTAGGTGGCTCGACTCCCTCGGTTCCCGCAGCTGGAAGTTCGGTCAGCATCGGTTACACATTGACCAATTCAGGCGATGATATGGCCAACGATGGTGTTCTGACCTTGATGGTAGCTGGGACGCACGAAATCCTCTGGACGGGGGATGCGCCTTCAGTCGCCGTCGACGCCAGTCACACAGGTTCGATTGAATTGGACTCATGGCCCAGGGGGTCTCTGGTAGATTTGGAGCTCGAGTGGACCGCTGGCGATGTGTCAACTGTAACGAGCAAGTCGTTTCCTTCAGCGAGTACGTCCATCACCCAGTCGTTTGAGATTCCATGGGTCACTCTAATCATTGGCGCAGTTGCCGGAATGGTGCTGGCCATTTCCGCTCGCTACGTCATTCTCTGGCGTCAGCAGGACCCCCAGGAGCGTTCTGCCCGACGGGATGCTCGTCGCCAAGCGCGGGAAAAGGCACGCGCTCGCGTGCGCGCTGCTAAGACCCAATCGGCGCCAGATGAGAAACGGGATGTCGGATGTCCCGCCTGTGGTCAGCAATTACGGGTCCCCGCTGCGTACGATGGCTCTGCGCGCTGCCCTTCCTGCACCCACACATTCTCTGTAGAACCCGAACCGCAGCTAGAAACTGAACCTGAACCAGAACCTGTCA
>CAXEUS010000023.1:0-1545 GCA_963999385.1 uncultured Candidatus Poseidoniales archaeon
ACACTCGGTTTTCTTGAGCGGTTCAGTCTGCGTGGTCTGCTGCGCAAGCAACTTCCAGAGGAGTCGGACGAGGGGGAAGCAGAGGCAGATGAAGAGCCGGCGAAGAAGTCGATTCTTGGAAGTATGCTCGGCCTCGGTGTCGATGTGGGCGAGAAAGGCCTCGAGGTTGCCGATGCGGCCGTCGGATTAGTGCGTGACAAGGCGGCCGAGATGTCCGGGTCGATGGACAAGAAGGTGGAAGAGGGCATTCGTCATCAATCCAAGATAGCGCTGACGTTGATGGTCCGCGACCTGATAATGAGCCTGATGCCGATTGTCATCTTGGTAGGTCTGCACAACGTTTGGTGAGTCAATTCAGCGCCCTCTCAGGGTTTTTTTCGGTCACGACAGATTCAAACGGAGTACCTCGGACGGAGTTTCATGCAAGAATTCAGCATAACGATGGAAGATGAACCTGGGTCGCTTGCGACCTGTTGCGAAGCGATTGGAGCTGCAGGAGCGAACATCCTGGCAGTCGCCGGTGTGGGAGATTCGAACCCGACAGCGGCAGTCGTGACTGACAATGCGGAGGCTACGGCATCCGCGCTCGATGGGATTGGAGCGAACTACCGTGTGAGTGCACTGAACACAGTGACACTCCCTCACTCACCCGGTTCGCTTGCAGAGTTCACCCGTGGTCTGGCGAACGACGGGGTCAACCTGCGTTCGCTCTACGTGCTGTCGATTAGCGGAGATTCCGCCGACGTCGGCTACACCACAGAGTGAATCACACTCAGTCGTCGAAGACCTCGACCTCGGCCCAGCGTTTCACGAACTGCGTGAACTTCGAGGTGAAGCGAGTAGCTCTGACCGTGTGGTTGTCCACCCAGTGATAATTCCCCCCACGGGGCTTGTCGTAGAGCACCGAGTGGTAGCGGAAACCGTTAGCGTCCAACCAGCGCTCGGTAACGTCAGCAAGATCACTGGTTCGGCTGGTGAAGAATGTGATCACGTGTCCTTCTTCGTACCATCCATTGATGATATCCACGACGTCTTCGAACACCTCTGCATCCTCCATGCGCTCGGGCTGCTCGTTGGGCACGTCCTCACACACAGTCCCATCGATATCGATGAGGTAATTCTTGCATCCCTCCGGTAGACCCGGGCTGATTGCTAGGCCCCGCTCGTCCGCTTGGTCCACTAGTTCGACCATGGGGCGGCCGCACCGCCCTCGGCCCTTCAACTCACCGCGTCGCTCACGACACCTCAGCAGCGACGGCATCACGTCGCTCGCCGGGAGTCACCAGCGCCACCCAGACGAATCCGGAGAGCAACTGCCCGATAGCGAAAATCTGCACCGTTGTACGAAGTGTGAGGTCCGTGTACTCCAGCAATAGGCTGGCGACCAGCGCCGAGAATGCGTAGACGAAGGTCATCAGCAGGAAGTCGACCGAGAACAGCCTCCCACGCCATTCGTCTTCCGAGCGTTCCTGCAACAGCACGGTTGACAGCACCCAGTTGGTACCACTGGCGGCGTGAGCGAATACGACGAAGACGGCAATTAAC
>CAXEUS010000024.1:0-15769 GCA_963999385.1 uncultured Candidatus Poseidoniales archaeon
ACCTCCTATCTGCCTGCGCACGACGGCTAACATACAGGTTGATGCCGATACGGTTGGATTTGGCAATAACTCGGAATTGAATCTCGAACGGGCTTATCAGGGAATGCTTGCGATGGGAGGTGCAATCACCACCAACATGTCCCTGTTCTCCCCAGCAGGGCATGAATCGACTTTTGAGGTGGACCCCCCATCTTACGGGACGATTGAGACCATCAGTGGTGGAGGGTCGACTCCCATTCGACAGGACGGTTCGCACCAATACAAGATTGGCTCGTGGACTCTGAATAATCTGGAAGCAGCTGCTGGCACTGCTGACATGCTGCGTGAGGTGTCGATGACCACCACCAGCCGTGATGCGATTCCACGGGTGGTGCGTCTTGATCTGGAGAACGACGTTGGTATGCATGCGGCCGCCACTCTCGACTTGCGTGACGAGATGGCCAATCTGCTGACGCTAGAGATTGGCATGCACTATATTCCACGTTCAACACTCGATGCCTGGGGCATCGAATTAATGGATTCGAACATTGACATTCCGTGGATTACCAGTGATGGATTCCGCTTGGCATACCACAACGGACTCATCGATTTGGACGAGTTCTCCGACGTTATTCCGCTGGAGACTGTCAACGACACAATCCAGCACTACAGCACACTCGATGTGAACATGGGTCCGTTGACCTGGCTTGATTCCAACAGCACTGGTGGCCTGAATTTCAGTTATCAGCCCGGCCAAACCTGCGCAGAGGGTATGCCTGTCAATTACTGTCTCCAAGGGAGCAATGCCATGAATGGCACTTACCCTGTTTACATGACATCGACTAGCGACCCATTCGTCGCTGAGCCGATAGCGGTACTCAACGACCTGTTCGAAGAACGGGAAGGATTCCCCGACATCTCCTCACTGACCACGTCCGACCTAGCGGCTGTGCTTTCGGTTTTGCAGTACGAGTTCGAGGTGAACACCAGTTTCATCGAAGGACTGATTCCCGATGATCTGCCACCCACAGACGTTAGCCTCACCGTCATTCTTCCTGAGTGGGCTACCTCGACCACTGGTAATCCGAATACCATTACGTTCCACTCACGAGTGGGCGAGTCTGAGCAGATTCCGGTCGGAGTGACAGGTCAGAACCCGTATCACGCACGCTGGAACCATGCGATTTGCGAGAGCAGTGCAGGGTGTACTGACAGCAGCCCCGATCTGATATGTCACTCGACGTGGAAGACCTGCATCTCGATATCCGCTTTGCTTGACTTCTCAGAACTGAACATCAAGGAGTGGAGCCAGTCAGTCGAACTGGTCGTGGCTGGAACAATCCGTGTCGAAATATACCGTCTAGAGGTTCCTAGTTACTACGTTGACGAAGAAGGTCTGACCGTCGAGGCGATTCCGTCCGATTTGCTCCGTCATGCGATTTCCATTGGTGACCAGACTGAGGGCGGACTGTCCGCTTTGTTAGACGAGAACCTGACCGTGCCAATCGGTGAAGCAGATCATACTCTCGAGTTGTCCAACAGCGGATTGCAGTCGTTCGCCGATGAGTTGGCCATCTACATGACCGATGAGATACAGGCTCAGGAGGTGGATGAGGATGACATCCACATGAACTTCGGTGGCCTGCGCCTGAACGCCAATGTAGATTCGATGGAGCGGCCCTCTGGGACTTGGATCGACGACGATGAGCCGGTTGGCATCACTCTGAACCTCCCACCCACCTCGATTAGCGCAGCGTGGATTGATTCCGGCTTGTCTGTCAGCACAAGTGCTACGCAGATGCTGATGGTCTCCCTACTCTCTGGAGTCACCCAGAGCATTGGCGGTGGGATAACTGCACAATCTGGAGGTGGAGGAGTAATCACCTTCCCTGAGGATCCGCAGACGGTACGGGTGGACCCTGTAATCATTGAGCGCGACCTCGACGAGACCTACGACAGCGATGATGATGGCGACTCGAACAATGATGCTGATATCGACGTGCGACCTGCAATCAGAATAGATCTGCTGCTACCAGTCGGATTGACCGTTAATCTCGACTCGGCCCTAGGGAATGACGAGTATCTGAATCGCCAAGATGGCCGCCAGCACATCGTCTATCGCGTTCCGCTGTGCGTTGCCGAGGAATCCTCACAGTGCGAATCTGAATACGATGAGGTCTCACTGAGCATAACCATTGGATATGATTTCATCTTGAATGAGTTGTTTCCGTATCTGGTAGGCGTAGCAACGCTCTTCCTGCTCTTGCTGATATTGCGGTCCCGTAAGCGTCGCGCGAGAAAGGAGATGCTCGAGGAGCAGCGTCAGATGGCGCGGGCGAAAAGCACCAGCCATCGAGAGGTTGAGCAGGAGTTGGCCGGCATCACTCCGCGATCAAGCGGTCCCGCCGGCCCAATCACCGGAGCGGATTCACTCTGGTTGGATGGCATCGATATGGACGAAGAATTTTGATTGGAATATTTGCACATTTCTCATCGAGTCAGCGGAACAGTGAGGTGTGCAGGCGGCTGGTGAGTTCAGCAGCTGCTTGAGGACATTCGGCTGTCTGGAAACGGTGAATCGCCTCCTGCCAGCAGCGAACTCGCTGACTTTTATCGAGTTCCCCTTGCCAGAACCAGTGCAGCGCGGACAATCTGCGCGAGGCACTGCTGCCCATATCTGTCGGCGCCGGTAGAGATTCGAGCAGGGATATGGCAGCCGGCACGTCGCCGTTGCTGAGTGATTCGACCAGACGCAGACCGAGCGCGATTCTCCTGAGCGGATGATGAATCGATTCGAGCATGTCTTCCGCCTGCGCAGGCGATCCCCCTGATAGGGCAGCGCGAGCCGCCAACTCGAGCACCAACGGGTCGTCGGCTGAAGAGGTGTCCTGCAGTTGCTGACGCACACCTGCTGCAGAGTCGAGATCCCCTGTCTCCAGTGCTAAGGCATGGCGAAGCATGGCCAGAGCGACCAAGGCTCGTTTCCGATTTTGTTGTTCAAGTGCACCAATATCGATCCTCTCCATTCGCCGGCGCAGTTCATCGATATTCGCCCCCCGCTCCACTCCGGGTAAGTGATCATCGAAGCGTGCAGCTAGCGAGCCGATTTCCAATTTTACCCGCATGCTTGGACTCGCTTTAGCAAGCGCCTCCTGCTCCAGTTCATCGGCAGTCTCCGCTTCACCGGTGATGCGTGCAATCCGGGCGGCTAGCATCGCCCATTCTGCTTCATCCGCCCCCCCATCTTTTGCTTCGGCGAGGGCAGACTCGGCTAGTTCCTGCTCTCCTCGCTCGAGAGCCACGCGCGCAGACAGCAGCCTCAGTTTGGCGGCATCTGGGAGTATGTGCAGTGCATCGTGTACGAGTGCAGCCATCGCTGCTGAATCGATGCTTAGCATCGGGCCACAGCCTTCGTCCAGGTGCTCAATCAGTGCACTAGCATCTTCCTCAGTGGCTGCTCGGATGCGATGATGCGCCTCGTGCAAGCGAGCGTTCGGCTCCTCCCGCTCGGCCCAATGCTCAGCCGCGTCGGAATGAATCTCCCTACGTTCATCCTCAGACCACATCGTGCGGCGGACGTTGCGCACTAGATGTTGTAGTTCGAGCAACTCCTCATGCCAGCGTAGCAGCGCCGCCTCGTCGAGTCCGTCGGCCCCGTTCTGTTTTGCCATCTGCTCAGAGTACAACGGCCACGGCGCCGCGGCTAGTTCATCGAGCGCAGGAAGCAACTCACTCCCAAGTCGCTCGATTACATCGGACTGGATGAATTCCTGAACACGATCATCTGCTTCTGGGAGTGAATCTCCCGACTCCCATAATTTGAGTGCCAGAGGATGTCCTCCCAAGGCAGCGATAACGGCTTCGACATCATCGTCATCGAGCGTCTCCGGTAGGAGATTGCGCGCATCTTCCACTGAGAGTTCCTCCAGACGCACAATATCTCCAGCATTCAGCGGAGTAGGAGCACGCGATGCAATTAGCAGGCTCACATCGTTGGATTCGGCGAGAGTAGATAGTAACGAGAGAATCCCTTCCCTGTGACGAGGGTGTGCGTCCTGCAGTTCGTCTACGACGAGCAACGTCTTCTTCGGCAATTCGCTTAGCGCAGCCAGAGTGGCCTCGTGTGACTGGTGTGCGTCATTGAGTCCAAGCCAGCGTGCCGCCAGACCTGCGGCATCATCTGTCGAACTCATAGTAGCCCAGCGCCCAGTCCAGCCCTCGTTCACTGCTGCGGCGACGAGCGCTCGTAACAGGCAGGTTTTGCCAATGCCAGCCAGCCCCTCTACCTGCAGGCAGCAGCCAGGCTCCATCCGAGCAGTCAGTTCCCCCAGCAACTCATCACGTCCATGCAGTAACATCAATGCCGGCGCATCGCCAAGCAACTCACCCGGGCTGGTGGCTGGCTTCTCGACCTCATCTGGGAGTTCTGTCGCTACTTGGCGCCCCTCATCGGTGATGTGTACTACCTTCCGTTTGCGATGACCACCACCGATTACATGCGCTGTGCGGATGACTACGAGTCCCTCCTGCTCCAGAGTGGTCAACGGTGGATTCAACGCAGAGCGCACGACACCCAACTGTTCGGCCAAACCCGGAAGCGAGAGATCTCGGGGGACATCCCATGCGTCTTCGAAGGCCTTGGGATAAGTTGCAAGCAACCGCAGCAGGCGCGCCTGTGTGGGGGGAATCACGCAACGACAGGCGAGGCGTGGGTTCATGGCCCTTCACCCTAGCCGCGCGAGCGAATGCCGGTCGATTCTCAGAGTCTTCATCTGCCGAATGAGGCAGGAGTCTATCTGTTCAAGCGCGCGGACGGCAGAGTGCTCTACATCGGCAAGGCGACTACACTCAAGCAACGCGTGAGGTCCTACTTCGTCGACAGTCCTGACCGGAAGATGATTCCGACCCTCGTGGCCGAAGCAGATCAAGTCGACTGCATCGTCACTCCCAATCCGAGAGAGGCACTGACGCTTGAAAGGGAGTTGATTCATCGCCACAAACCTCGCTACAACTCACTGCTCAAGGACGACAAATCCTACCCATTCATCGCCTTCACTGCGGAACCCTCACCTCGGATTCTCTACACCCGTAACCCACCCACCGATGCCACCTGCTGGGGCCCTTTTCCCGACGCTGGTGCCGCCAAACGAGTGGTGCAACTGCTGCGCCGCCAGTTCGGCATCCGCGACTGCCCCCAACTGCTTCCTCAGGGGTGCCTCGCCATGCACATCGGGTTGTGCTCCGCCCCCTGCATAGATGCAGATGGATATTCCGAGCGCGTAGACGCGGCAGCGCGCGTCCTCGACGGTGAAGCGCAATCTCTGCTGACTTCACTCCAGGCAGAGATGGATGATGCGAGTGACGGGCTCGCTTACGAGAGGGCCGGCAAGGTGCGCGACCTTATCGCCGCGGTACAGCGCACACTGTCGCAGAAGGTGATCTCTAGTCGCTTCTATCAGGATGTGGATGCAGTAGGATTCGCGTCGCGTGGAGATCTAGGGAGTGTGGTCATCCTGCATGCATCAGACGGAATCGTCACCGGTCAGGTAGAATATCCGTTACTTCACCGCGGGGATATCGCAGAATCAGTAGCGCGAGTTCTATCGGAGCACTACCAGTCACGCAGGCCCCCGCGAACCATCCTGACCCCGGCTCCCCTCGGCGATTGGCTTGAGCAGTGGTTCAGCGAGCGCAGGGGTGGGGCGGTCGAGGTACGAGTTCCGATGCGTGGTGAATTAGCGACTTTGCGGAGGTTGGCCGACCAGAACGCGGAGGTGCAGGTGCAGAGAACGGTGGACGGCAAGGAGGCAGGAAGTCTGGAACAGAGGTCGGCGGATGATTGTGCGACCCTGCTCGGCGTGGAAGCATTGGATCACATCGTCTGCTTCGACATGGCCCAACTTCAGGGTGACGAACGGGTCGGTGCTTGCGTCACACTCAGGAATGGTCGCCCAGACAAGAAATCCTACCGAACTTACACTGTGAAATCTGATGCTTCTGATGACCTACGCATGATGCGCGAAGTGGTCGAACGCTGGCTCAAACGTCAGGATGAGTGGCCCGACCTGCTGCTGCTCGATGGGGGCGAGACTCATCTCTCCACCATTCACGGTCTGCTGGAAGAACACGGACTGGTCAAGCGCATCCCCCTAGCTGCCCTTGCCAAACGGGAGGAGACTCTCCATCGTCCCTCTTCAGAGCCGTTCGTACTCGATCGCAAGGGGAGATTGCTGGTGTTCGCCCGTGACGAAGCACATCGCTTCGTGAACACCTTCCATCGCAAGCGCAGAGGTAGATCTGCACTCAGGGACCCGTTGGAGGAGGTACCCGGGCTCGGAGCCAAGAAATTACAGGCGCTTCTCCGACATTTTGGTGGCCGCAAGGGTATCGATCATGCCACGGTCAAGGAACTCAAGCAAACTCCTGGAATCGGACCGGCGCTCGCAAGACGCATTCACGAACACCTTCATCCCTGAATCGTCAGGAAGGGGTTCAGATTTCGGCGCCGATGAGGGTACGCGTCTCACAGACTCCGTCCAGGCAGCGGATGTCCTCAATGATGCAACGGGTGAGCGACACCTCGTCATCTGCTTCGACCTTGGCGATGACATCGAATTCACCGAACACACCCCAGCGGCCGGTGACCAGTTCGATTGCGTCGAGAGCATCACGCACAGCTCGCTCGAATCCTGCCTGAGTCACGATGAGTACGAATCCAACCGCCATCCTATCACCTCAGAAGTCCACCGCAATCAGAGTCTGCGATTCGAGAACACCATCGATGCTGCGCAACTCTTCGATGAGCATCTTCGTCAGTTCCTTCGCATCTTCGCAAGTCACACAGGCGAGCAGGTCATACTCTCCGTAAAGGGCGTGTGTTTCCACTATCGAATCGAGTTCAGACAGTGCCAAATAGACATCCCGCTCCCGCGAAGGTTCGGTCTTGAAAAGCACGAATGCGGTGTCCACGAATCCCGCCGACCCACGACTCCATGATAACACATTCTGTGCATGGAACTGTATTCACTCAGGCCCCCTTTTGCGGCCCACGAAGTCGAGTGAACAGCCTCGATGCAATCGGGGGAACCATCAAACAGGGAAGGTTGCGGGTGAGTGCCTCATGCGGGCGAGCGCGGGCGCAAGATGTGCGCTTGCACTGATGGCACTGATGCTGATGAGCAGTCTGCTCGGGATTGTTCCTGCCGCGCAGGTGGCGCAGACCAACGATACGGGTTTGACTGAAGCGCAGCCAGCTGGTGGAAGAGCTCTGACCGTCTGGTCTGGAACAGTCATGGTGAACGGGGATTACACAGTGGCTTCTGGGGATGAACTTCGCATCCAGGCTGGTGCTGACATCCAGATGGGACCTGGAGTCAGAATCTACGTCGAAGGTAAGCTAACTGCTCATGGAACGTCATCCGCCCCGGTCACAATCAGCGTCCAGCAGGGATTCATCTGGCATGACGGGTTCCAGTTCAACGCAACGAGCCGCGGTAGGGGAAGTCACCTCCAGAATATGAGTATCAGCGACGCTCAATATGGAATCACAATCTACGATTCCGACCCGGTCATCGATGATCTCTATCTGGACAATCCCGACTATGTCGGCATCGACCTGTTCAATTCGGCGAGCCCAATCATCCGTCGACTCACAGTACAGGATGGCGGTCAGGATGTGCATGGAGGGGAGACGCATTGGCGCTACGGCATCGGTCTGTCAGTCGGTGCTGGCAGCGCGCCGTTCGTCCAAGGTGCCAACTTCGACAATCTGATCACGCGGGCCGTATCCTTCTGGAGGGGCAGCGGTGGTGTGCTTCGAGACCTGAACATCAGCAACATCTCCGGAGCGACCCTGAACATCTCGGCCGGCATCTACGTCGATGATTCACTTCCGCTGTTCGAGGACGTATCAATCACCCGTAGCGATCACGGCGTCTACATCATGCATACGATGGACAACATGACCACTAGACCAGTGTTCAGGCACATCACCATCGAGGACAGTCAGTATCGCGGGGTGATGATAGACAAGGAGAATCACTTCAATTTCTCCACATACATGATGGCTAGATTCCACGATTTGGAGATTACAGGAACTGGTGGTTCAGGTGCACTCACTTCAGGATTGGCAACCGCTGCCATCGAGTTCAATACCAGCGGTGGTTGGTTCGAGAATGTCAACATCCACGACAACTCGGTTAACGGTGTCAAGTTGTACATGACCGACCCATCGACGACATTTGTCAACACCAGCATCACCTCCAGCGGTTCGAGCATGGGTGGTACTCACAAAATGGCAGGCTTCTACAGCAGGAGCAGCAACAACGGTGGTCCGTGGATTCAGAACCTGACCGTTTCGGATTCACCGGGCAGTGGTATTTTCGTTACGAAGGGGTCCATCAGCGGCTCTGACTGGTACAGCCACAACAACAGCGCTGAAGGCGTCTACATACGCGAGATGTTTCCCAACGTGGATGGCATCACGGTCGAGGACAACGGTCATTCTGGAATCCGCGTCTACGATTCCAAGCAAGTATGGATGTCCAACGTAACAAGCAGCAACAACGGTGCCTCGGCTACTTCTTCTGACCAAGGAGCCGGTTTGGTGTTCATCAAGTCCAACGACGTGATGAGCGCTGGTAACATAGTTCGCTGCAGTGATTGCAGTTCCACAGGTGACGCTTGGGGAGGCGTCTACATTGAGGATAGCATCGACCTCAGTCTGGAGGACCTCGAGGTGCATTACCCGGGCAACAGTCAGCCAGCTATTCAGGCGAACAATGATGGCATGATATGGGACGGATATCTAGAGATTCTCGGCGCTGACATCTGGATGAACTCCGCTTCGACACCGGCCATCGACCTGAACGTCGTCGATGCGCGAATCGATGGTCTTACGCTGATGACGAGCAACCATACCGGATTGAATTGGCTGGGTTCCGCCGTCCCATCAGCCCTCTCGAACAGCACCCTGCGCGGTCAGGACTGCCTAACGCTCGCTTCGGTTCCGTTGCTCGAATCTTGGAATCTGAATCTGCACGCGGAGTGTGTGGGAAATGTGAGTATCATCGACAGCGAGGTCAACCTTACCGGTTCCAGCTCCGCTTCTGGAGCGGTGAGCATAGGCCCCAATACGCACCTTCGGCTGATATCCACGCATCCTCTACAGCCCTCCTCGATTCCCAGCAGTTCAACAGTTGACCATATGCAGTACGTTGAGTTGTGGGCAGTCAATCAGAATGGACATGGGCTACCCTACGCCGTTGTCAATCTATCATTTTCACAATTCGAATCCGACCTCAACATGACCCTGCCGTTGTCGGGCAACTTGATGCTCGGTCCGTTCATCGGCGAGCGATTCAATTCTACGGGAGCCAGCGGAATCACCGATATGTGGGCCGGATGCGAGTATGACAACACCAGCAACAGCACCGGTCCGCACGCTCTGAACTACGATCTGCTGGTGCTGTGTACGATATTGCTGATCAATCAACCACCGTTCATTGTCTGGGACGAGCCACTCAACGGGACAGTCGTCAGCAGTGGCGCTCAACTGCTATTCAACGCCAGTGCGTCGTGGGACTTGGACGATGACCCGCTCTCATACACTTGGACGAGCAGTATCAATGGCGACATCAGCTCCAGTTGCTCTATGGCTGGAAACGAGTCAATCTTCTACGCCAACAGCGGCCCATCCTCTGTCTGCTCAGTGTCCGATGGAGTTCACCAATTTACGCTCGAGGTGTGTGACGGACAGGGTAACTGTGTCAGTGAGGGGCGCACTATCGAGCTGTCAAACATGCCTCCGGATATTGATGTCCACGTGCATCCTCATCCGCAGATGGATGGCGTGGTGCGAGCGAACTTCACCGAGGACGTGTTCATCAATGCCAGCAACAGCTCCGACCCGGAAGGCGATGTGATTCACTGTTGGACCTGGGCTTCCTATCGCGCTCAGCCCCAGAGTAACTGGGACACAGTGCCTTGTCCGATGTACTGGAACGAGACCTTCTCTGATTCTCCAGAACGAACGTTCACCTATCACATGGGGTTCTGGGATGGAATCAATCCTGAGGTCTACTACAACTTCTCCGTCGAGTTGGTCAACGAGTTCCCACATCCATCGTTCGGCGTCAGTCGCAGCGCCAACACCTCTGACTCGCTGGTCTGGCTGGACGGCACGTCTTCGTTCGATCCCGAGGGCGACACCATCGACGTCTGGTGGCATTCGAGCATCGACGGCGACCTAACCTATGACTACGCAGAGTTGCTGGTGTGGACCGGCCACCTGTCCGCTGGCACGCACACACTTTCACTCAGGCTGACCGATGATGATTCGTACCACATCAACCAGTGGTCCGCACCCTTCCAGATGACTCTCGTGGTAGATAACTCACCACCAGTGGCGCACATCGAACTGCCCGCTGATGGTCTTGTCACCAACTCCTCCGAGTTAATCGACTTCTCCGCCTTTGGTTCCGGTGATTGGGATGCTCTCTGTTCGGAGACCTTCCCAGACATGTCGAGCGGCTGGCTGTGCAATCCGCTCGCTTCGGGTATTCCCGACACCGTGACTGCAATGTGGTCATCCGACCTGCTGACCGACCCGTTCGGTACGGACTGGGAGTTCCAGACGATGCTACCAGCTGGTGAGCATGTCGTTTCTCTGACCGTGGAGGATGGCAACAACCCGCCGGCCATCGTGCAGATCAGCGTCAGTGTGGGCCCCTCGGCCCCGTTACTCGTGCTCGACTCACCCGTCGCAGATGTTGAGGTCGTAAGCGATTTACTCATCCTGTTCGATGCGCAGCGGTCATGGGACCCAGATGGTGACAACTTCACGCTCACGGTGACATCTGACCTGCTCGAAGAGCCAGTACTCGATGCGGTGTCAGCGGATTATTGGTACACGCGCTACATGCCCGCCGGTATGCATTCACTCACATTCACGCTCACAGATGATACCAATCGTTCCTCCGTATACACCCAGTTCCTGCGTGTACTCGCCTCCCCTCCAGTTGCGGTAATTTCATCTCCGCTCAATGGACAGTTGTTCGGTCCTGGCACATCCATATCCCTCAACGGCAGCGGCTCACATGACGCCGATGACGACATCATTCTCTACCGCTGGTATGTCGGTGCTGGTACTTCTGCCGAGGTACTCAACGAGACCGCCGACGCGCTGCAGAAACTACTGCCAGGAGAGCACCTCATCTCGCTGCAGGTGAAGGACAGTAGAGGTACATCGGGATGGGCATTCGCCAACATCACAGTGGAATCCTCATGGCCGGTGATGACCGACCTGCTGCTTGAACCGGGAAGGATGCATGTCGGAGAGATGGAGGCCATCACGGCACGGGTTTGGGTGGATGACCCGGATGGAACCACTTGGGAATGCGTTGGCTGGGCATCACAGGGTTCGAATGTCAAGGAACAGTTTCACTTCAGTGACGACGGGACGGGGTCCGATGCGTATGCCGGCGACGGCATCTGGTCTGGTAGAGTCTATTTCACACCCGGCCGTGAAGGATGGGTGAATGTCGAGGCGTTGTGTCGTGACGGTCCGTTCGAAGAACCACAATTGTCCAACCGCTTGTCCGACACCATTCCTGTCGAGGGTGCAGCGCAGCAGTCATCCATGCTCGCCGCGTTCATGGATAGCCTCGGACCGGTGGTGCTCATTCTGCTGGCGGTGCTATCGTTCATCGGTGTCCTGATGGTAATCGCACGGCGACGCAGGTTATCGTCTGACCTAGCAATGATTGAGTCATGGGGTGCGGTATCATTCTCCGAATTGGAAGAGGATATGGATGACGAACTTGGTGATGAATCAATCGACGACATGGAGGATTTCCCTGAAGGGATGGCAGATGCCACCACCGTTGACGAATCGGTAGACGAAGAACCGACTGAAGAGGAAACAGATACCGACTGAGAGTGTTCAAGTCACTCGGTAAGAGGGCCCCAAGGTGAGCGTGTGCGATTGAGCCCGAATCTCTTGAGATAGAGGAAGATGAGGTTGCGCCGACCATCGGCCCAGGTGTTGATCTCCGCATCACCCACTCGCGGTCGGTACGGCACAGAGATTTCGATTGCCTTCTTGCGTCCGTAGCAGCGTCGAGCGTTGATTTTCATCTCTTCTGAGAGTGGCATCCCATCATTGGTCGGCTGCATCTTCGGGTTATCCATTATGCGCTTGTGAAATACCCACATTCCGGACTGAGAATCATGGATTCCATACCAGAAGAGCATACGTGCGGTGAACGATAGTGCCCAGTTTCCGAAACCGTGCATGCCGGACATAGACCCCTCTTCCGCCTTCCTCAGGCGGTCACAGGTGATGAATTCCAAATCATCTTCCAACAACTTCCTCACTAGGCCGGGCACCTCTTCTCCTGGATAGGTGCAGTCGGCGTCCATTGTGACTATGATGTCACCCGGAGCCATGGCGAATCCCGTTCTATATGCGCGCCCGTATCCCTTGCGCGGCTCGATATGGGTGGCCGCGCCGACACTCTTCGCCAGCTCGACGGTCCGGTCTGTGGAATTTCCGTCTATGATGAGGAAATCCAGTTTCTCGCACCAGCCATCATTGGGAACACTCTCGATTGTGGCGACTATCGCCTCTTCCTCATTACGCGTAGGAATGACCACGGTGACGTGAACCGGTAGCGTGTCCGTCATCTGCACCCCTCACCCTCGCCGACCTCGGTTGCTCTCTTGAAGGCCTCCATCGGATGGACCGGGCAGGAATCGCTTGAAAACAGGGACGTGCGAGCCGATACCAGCCGAAGGCTGCAGTATAGGGGCTGGGGGAGAACGAATGCACATCGCGATGCTGTCAGGAGAGTACCCACCTAGGTGGGGTGGCATGGGCTCAACAGTGTTCCACCTGTCTGCGGCGTTGGTGAAGTTGGGCCATCGAGTGACAGTGATTACCCGGAGAGAGTCCGAGGCGAGCAGGAACCCCGACGTGATACCCCGTCAGCAAGGTGTCAGTGTGCGCATGGTCAAGTGGGCGAAGCTCCCAATGGCGTTCACCCGTTCATACGGCAAGCATGCGTTGCGCGATCTGCTCCAACTGCACAACGATGACCCGGTCGATGCGGTCCATCTGCACTGCCCGATGATCTCTTGGGATGCGACCCAATTCCAGAAAGTGAAGGCAGAGATTCCCAACATCGTGAGTTCATTGCACGGTTCGTGGCTAGGGGAGAGAGATGGAATGGCACTTGCAGCTAAGTTCGGAGAGGCGGCGACATGGAAGAATCCCAACGACCTCGCCATCCTGTTGACTGCTAAACACTACGCCAAGTTCGAGCGCGCAGCATTGCGCGGAAGCACTGTCTGTGTGGCCAATTCGGAGGCGACCAAGGCTGATTTCCTGAGCAGATACGACCCTCCCTCTGATTGGCGTTGTGAGGTTGAGCGCTGGGGGGTAGATGTCGAGATGTTCCATCCGTTGAATCGAGACCACGAGGAGTCTTTGCTCGCTCACGAAGCGATGCGGCAGCGCTACGGGCAGCCGGATGAGATGGCGCTCTCGGGATTGCCTGGAACCGAGACACCACTGATTCTAGCGGTTGGTCGATTGGTTGGACGCAAGGGATTCCTTACTCTCCTGCGTGCCATGCCAACAGTCCTTTCCTCCCATCCAGGAGCTCATCTGGTGATAGTAGGTCGTGGTCACATGCGCAGCACCCTGTTGCGTCAGGCGAAGCGACTCGGTGTGGCCGATGCTGTTTCAATCGAATCGGGAATGCCGTTTGCAGACCTCGCCCAGTTGTTCCGCTCAGCGGACTTGGTCGCATACCCCTCGTACTACGAAGGTCAGGGCCTGATTCCTCTCGAGGCAATGGCATCCGGTACTCCGTGCGTCACCGTCGATGACGGACCGCTACCGGAGATGGTTGACGAGACGGTCGGAGCTCTGTTCGAACTTGGTTCACCATCGTCCTTGGCTAACTCCATCAACGATCTTCTCGGTGACCCCGAAAAGATGGCCGAAATGGCCGCCGCTGGTAGGGAGCGCGTTCTCGACAGTTACACTTACGGGAGAAATGCCGACCGCTACGCGGGATTTTACGGGACTAATGGGTGAGAACGCTGCACTGAGGTGTTTTTTCCGTTTCAAATGCATCAAATTGGCTGGGAAAACCGATATGACTAGACGGGTGCCAAGGGCACCCGATGGGCGGGCATGCGTCGCGAACGTTCGTGCCACGAGCGATGGTGGTCGCAGCGCTATTCCTGCTGGCATCAGTTCCCACCGCAACTGCTGGTGGAGCGGACTTCGCAAGTGCAGAGGCGGTCTACAACAACGACCTGCCGGTGACAAAGTCGGGCACTTTGACGACCTCGGAAACATGGTACAAGGTCGAAGCCTACTACGGTGATCGCATCACCATTGACTACGATGTAAGTTGCAATACATGGTGGCCACTAATCGATACCTGTGAAGGACAAATCAAAATCTTCGATGAGAATCAGAACGAGATATTCTCTCGTAACCTCTACGACGGTGACGGGAACGGCCAGGAGTCGACCAGTGTTACCGCCAGTGCTGGTACAACCGGAGACCCGAAGACCGACATATTCCGTGCCGGTACGCAGTGGATTTACATCCGTATCAAGGATATCGACACCACCGGTGATGATGGCCATGACTACACTCTCAACATCGGTTTGAACACCAACCAGCGTGACCAAGACACTGACGGGTTCACCGATGATCAAGACGACTGTGATACCGAGGAAGGGACTTCGACCGAGGACCGGCAGGGATGCCCTGACAGGGATGGTGACGGATGGTCTGACACAGGAGATTGGTTCCCTGACGAGCCCACTCAGTGGTCCGATTCTGATGGTGATAGTTACGGTGACAACCCAAGTCCTGCGGTAGACCCTGACGGCTGCCCACAGTACTATGGACACTCCGACCAAGACCGCTACGGATGCCGGGACACTGATGGTGACGGTTGGTCTGACCCGGACCCAACCGCCATCTGGTCATCCGAGCCGTGGTCTGTGGCCGATGGGGCCGATGCATTCCATGAGGACGCTACGCAATGGTCGGACTGGGACAACGATCTCTTCGGTGACAACTGGGCGGATGAAGCGTGGGGGGAGTGGCGCAACAACTCAGGTCTTGGGCAGTGGATTGAGAATGCCAGCACGCCAGACTATTGTCCGTGGGAATGGGGGTCGTCGACCGAGGATCGTCATGGCTGCGTCGACACCGATGAGGATGGCTGGTCCAACCCGGATGGCAACTGGACCTACTACCCCTGGAAGTGCCAGAACAACGGAACCGACTGTGCAGACGCCTTCCCACACGACGAGACTCAGTGGAAGGACCGCGACATGGACGGATTCGGGGACAACCCAGAGGGGAATTCACCCGACGCCTTCCCGGACAATCCGACACAGTGGCTAGACAGTGACGGAGATGGATACGGCGACAACACGGATAGTGACTACGAGGGTGCATGGCAGTCAGATAACTTCAGCAATGACCCGACACAATGGGCAGATTTCGACGGCGACGGTTATGGAGACAACCAGACTGGTAATCAGCCCGATGCATGTATCTACAGATTCGGTTCCAGTTACCAGGACCGCTATGGATGCCCCGATTCCGACGGAGATGGCTGGTCCAATTCCGACTCTGGCTGGCTGTCACATCCGGAAGGGTTCGGAGACGCATTCCCTGAGGAGCCGAGTCAGTGGCACGATGTTGATGGAGACGGTTTCGGAGACAACCGCAGCGAAGATGCGTGGCAACCCGACT
>CAXEUS010000025.1:0-5839 GCA_963999385.1 uncultured Candidatus Poseidoniales archaeon
CGCACCGAGCACCGTTGACGATGTTCCTCCCGGCGCAAGCAGGACGTTGTTTCCAGACAGTGTGTCTATGCTGATGTCGTCAGTCGCGTGCGACCTCAATGCTTGATTGAAGCCGGTCGCGTCCACGTTGTAGATGTCCAGACTGGTTCCAGAGGTCTGGGTTCCAGTCTGACCGAGTGCGATGCCGCTCTGAGTCGAGGTCGATGCACTGTTGATGGTCACGTTGGACATCCAGATATCTGCTGCCCCGCCGATAATGCCGTTGGCGTACGACTCGAAGTCGACGTCCTCAAGCGTCACGGAGCTTCCCTGTCCGGTGTAAATCGCGGCACTGCCGGCGTGCTGCATGGTGTTGCAGTCGGTGGCGCCGCCGCCGACCCATGTCAGCACGGCATCGTCAGGCAACGAGATACAGTCGTCGCTAGCGCCGGTGATTGTCACGCCCGACAGGTCGATGCCGGTGCCCTGGCCGCTGCCGTGCGATATCGCGGTGCCGACGTTCGTGAACGTCACATCACTCATCGTGAAGTTGCCCACGTTGCCGTTGTAGTGCGGACTGTTGCCGTGGCGACTGCCCGCGCTGATGGCGGTGGACAAGTTCAGGAAGTCGACGTACTCGAACTCGTGTCGGTCGTCGTTGTTGGCGGTCGTGCATCCACCGTTGGTGAATGCGAATCCTAGACCGGTACCCGAGCCGATGCTCGTGGCTGTGATGCGGCCTTCTGCCGTATCGTTGCCCTTCATGATCAGGTTGTTGCACGCACCGGCCATGTCGATGCCCTTGCCGTCAGCGAACTGAATCTCGACGCCCGGCTCGATCGTTAGATCACCCGTAACGCGGATGTAGTCGCCGTTCTGAGGCACGATGCGGATCGGACTCAGTGAGAGATCCCATGTGGTGTCCTGAGTGATGTCGGAGTAGATGTCCCAGCCGGCGCCCTCGAACGGACCCAGCCTTGTGCGGATGCTGCACTCTGACCCATAGGCGTAGTAGCAGTAGTATCCACCGTAGGCTCCGAACCAAGGAGCGATGTGGACACGGTTTGCGTAGGCTGTGGTGGTCGGTAGCTCAGGCCAGTTGTTGTAGCCCCATCCACCGTAGTACTGGTACATCTGCTGCATTCCGCCGCGGTAGGTCGACTGAGAGTTGGTGAATCGCATCGCACCGTTGCGTGCGGCGTCGATCTTACCGTTCTGAGTGCCGTTGTATGTGGTGCCGAACCAATCGAACTCGAAGCCATCAGGCATGTCGATCATGGTCTGGCACTGGTTGTAGTAGGTGGTCCACTGCTGCATGCAGTAGTAGATGTACGGCATGCCGTTGCTGGTTCCAGAGTATTCCACGTTGTAATTGATCAGCTCGGTCATGCCGGCGGTCATTCTTTCGTAGCCGTGGTCTGTACTTCCGTCAGTGGCAATGCGGTAGTTGTAGTCGAACTGGTTCACCTGATTGACGTATCCAGGTCCACGGTTCTGTAGAGTGGCGCCGATAGCCGTATAGCCACCCTTCTGATAGCCGATGCTCTCCCAGTTGTAGTATGGGTTGCTGTTGGTATCGTAGAGCAGTTCAACCTCGTTGGTCACGTCGTACAACTTCACCTGATAGTTGCAGATATACATGTAGTAGTAGCAGTTTGCATCGTGCCATTCAATGGTGAATGTCTTCGTAGGCTGACCAATCGTGTAGGACCATGTGCTGGTGTTGATCCAGTTGTTGTTGTTGTCCAGCGCGCTGATGCGGTACTCAGCTGAGTTACCGCGGTCAACTGCGGGGATGTCAGCTGCCCAGTCACAAGATGCCATCTCACACTGAGCGGGAGTCGAGCCGACCGGCGCCAGGTTCTGCTGGGTCCACGACGTCCAAGATGTCGTGGTGGCGTTGTAGGTTCGATAGTACATGTGGGGTAGGAATCCAGACGAGATGTTCACACCTACTGGTGGATCGCCCGCGTCCGCAATGCCTACGGAAACGGTACGTGCCTCGTTTGAATATGTGTCCATCAGACCACCGTGATCCAAGTCAGGTGGCGAGGTGTCCGGCATCGGTTTGATCTGGCTGACACCCTGATAGATGGTCGTGCCAGTCATCCAGCGACCGTCGTATCCCGGAGTCTGCCAGCCGTTGAACTGGCGGTCGTACATGTAGGTGGTGTACGAGTAGAGACAGTACGGGTTCGAGGCGCTGGTGCTGGTGAAGTAGAACGGGTGGTTGTTGCTGTTCACACAGAACCAGTTTCGCGTGTAGTAACTGGAGGTGTAGGTGCGGTTCACGTTCAGTTGACCGAACTTCATGGTGATGTCACCAGGAATCTTCACCGCTGAAGCACCGTCGTCGACGTTTCTGCCGCCGCCTTGGGTGCACTCGCTGCCGCTGCAGGCGGTACCTGCGATTGGGTTAGGGATACCAGTAGAAGTTCCCAGTCCAACCATGCCGAAGTAACCCTTCGCTGCATTGTAGTACCAGATGGTGGACATCTGCGGACCATGCCGGGCGTTCATCGTGAGTCCGGGATTGGTCTCGAAGCAGGTCGCGGTCGCAGCACAGTTGGTGAATGAGTAACCGGTGATCGTCTTGCTGTAGCGCAGATTGTAGACGTTTGCCGTGTTGAAGCAGGAGTTGGAACCGGTACCACACCTTGAGGTGTCGTAATCCCAAATCCACTCTTGGCTGTCTTCGTAGTAGGTCAACTGCTCGTCGAAGTTCTTGATGGCGTTGTAGTAGCTGTACTGGTTAACGTTGGTTATCCTGATTCGCCACATGTTGTTCTTCGTGCCGTCTGACTGTAACTCAGCCGCATCTTCGGGCTCTTCAACGGTGTAGTCGTAGAAGGACGAAGGCGGCGTCGGGTTGTTCGGCGTGCCAGACCCGCCTGCGGGCAGGGTGGCGTAGTTCGCTGTGGGTGTCTTCAGGTCCTGGAATGCCAGGAAGTATTGGACGGTGTCATCCCAGTTCAGAGCGGGAATCTGCGCCTTGAAGTTGCACCATGAGCTAGCTGCACAGGATCCCAGGGACGTGGAACGGACTCCCGTCCATGATCCGCTGTTGATTCTGTACCACAGGTGTGGACCTCCGTTGGTGGTCGTGTCCACTCCGGTCATGTCCTTCAGACTGAAGAATATCGTGCGTGCCTCGTTTCTGTGCGAGGTCACTCCGTCGTAGGGGACGAATTCGTCCGTTGGAGCAGATGTGTCAGAGCCACCACTGTAGGTGATGTGTAGATGCGGGCGCTTACTCGCAGTGGTGCATCCGTAGTAGCTGTAGTAGTTGGTGCTGCACCAGTACATCATCGGTGCGTTAGCGGTGTTGCGCACTCCGAGACCAAGGATGTAGCCGGAAGTTCCTCCTCCGTTTCCATCAACAGCATCCTGCACATTGCCGATACCGTTGTTGTCCATCTCGATTGTGCGAACGCTACCACCTTGGTAGTAGTAGTTCGGCTGAGAAATGTACTGATTCGCGCACGAACGTGCGTTGTATCGAACCTTGTAGGCCAGGTAAGCCTGACCACCGTTTCCACTCCCACTGCGGAAGTAACTGTTAGGATCGACCATGCTGGCTGACTGGCTATTGCTCGTCTTGAGAACAGTGCAGTCGAACCGCTTCGAGCCGCCGCCGTTGTAGCGGCCGACGTTGTTCACGAAGTCTGCGTCACTCACCGTGGCCCCACTCGGTAGAGCGCTGTTGAAGTCGAAGCGATACCAGAGGTTACGGTAGTAGTAGTTGTAGTTGGTCGCGGAGGTGCAACCGTTGTTGAAGTTGCCAACTCCGCGGCATGTGTATCCAAGGTTAGCGTTGGAGTAAACATACCAGTAGGTGTAGTAGTAGTTGCCGCTGCGGTAGCGGTAGTTCATCGTATATCCAGCACGCTGTGCACCCTTGTCCAAAGTCGGGTCGATGAGGATGGGGTAGTTCCTGTTGTCCACATCGAGCAACCATGAAGTCTCGACCACAATCATCAGAGTCACGACCTGGGCGTCGACCTTGATGATGTAGTTGGCATAGTACGGCGTCGGATCGTTGAGGCTCGGATCAGCGCCATCCAAACTGGTTACCAGAGGCTGGGGGATACTGAACAACTGCTCACCGGTGTCGCGGTGGCGAATAGCCAGCGACTGGTTGGTCATCACAATCTTGCCCTCAGCTACCGGAGACTCACCTAGGAACAGAGCGTATCCCTCAGGGAGACGCATCGTCTCTGCAAGCCCGAAGTAACCCCTCTCCTTGTAGTGGTCAGGGAGCGTTGGCACATCGTGGATGACAAGATTCTGCTTCAACTGTGTCGGAGTGACAGTGTAGTCGAGATCCATGCCGGTGACCAGCGGGTAGCGAATCACGTTGCCACCCACAGCAACCGGCCTGGTCGTCTCAGCGACGTCGTAGGGTTGCGGCGTGAGCGTGTCAGCATCTACCACAACCACCATCGGTGCCATGCCAATCATCAGCGGATCGTAATCATCCCCTGCGATGACCTCAGCACCACGTGCGACGTTCTCATCGAAGAACACCTCGAAGGAGTTCTGGGTCACGGACCAGCCGTTAGGCGTGGATTCCAGATTGACGTCGATTTCCTCCCAAACGCCGTTCTCCATGTAGTGGACCGGAGTCGCCGAAATAAGGGCATGGAATTCTCCATCCTTGCCTATGTAGGTCTTCGACGTCTCTGTCCTCGAGCCCAGCAACTCAGCGTCCGGCGACCAGCCGAACCCACTGTAGTCCCCAGGAGTCCCTACCGTTTCTGGCAGGGCGAGCGGGTCTACCGCCTCGATGTCCTCCGCATTTTCAGTCTCAGGAGTCTGCAGTGGGTCCGTTGCGGGGGCCACTGCAGCCGTCCAGCTCATTCCTATCATCAGCAGCGTCAGCAGTAGCCAACTGCCGCCGATGGTCATCTTCTTTTCATTCGTCACCATTTCAAATACCCCAAACTGTCGTATGGCACGACTGGGCACGTTTTGTCGTCCCTATAATGGTATGGGTGCGAATCATTTGATGGAGTGATTTGGAATGGGGGACTGCGCTGCAATTAATGATAAAAAAAATCGAAAAATAATCTAGTACAAGTTGTTTGTATTACAGTCAATTATCAACTCGACTTGGAGGGGTTGAAATCAGGAATTCTGGCCTAGCACCGATCCACTCGAGATGCGTGAATGATTGCGTCACTCAGTGAAACCGTTGTACTGACCCTCCTATTGTGTTCGGACATCGCCCTAATGGTTGAAGATGGATTGCATGCGGATCCTCAAGGTTGCACGCTAAGAAAATCCGGAAAGGTAGCTCCGCGCCGCCGCCCTACGGGCGGCGGCGAACGGAGCCGTTCTAGCAATCTAATCAGTTCGTGTCAGAACTCGGGTGGGCTCAGTAGTCCCACTCCTCGTCGCCGCCTTCACCGCCGCCACGCGTCAGAATGAACGCGCCGGCAATCACTGCGACTAGGACGAGCACTGCAATGGCAATCCACGCCGACTGCGGGATAGCATCATCTCCACCCTCAGTACCGATGTCAGGTGGTGTCGTCCAGTCGATGTTCTGGTCCTCTTGGAACTGTAGAGCAGTGGATGACCCAGCCGCCTCAACGTTGCCGACATCGTCGACAGCTGAGACCGAGTAGTGGTAGGTCCCTGCAGCAGACGGGCGCCAGGACACGTGCGTGGCGGTCTTGTCACCGCTTGCCGAGCAACTGTTGTCAGCATCCATCAGACCCGCCACCTCAGTGGCGTCGTGGTCACCGATGGACCAGCAGACCACCCAGTGGTCCACGTCGCTGTCGTCAGCGGCACTCCATGTGAATGCGACCGTGTTACCGGCCTCCTCGACTGCAGCCAGATCACTCGCACCGGC
>CAXEUS010000026.1:0-3761 GCA_963999385.1 uncultured Candidatus Poseidoniales archaeon
GTCGGCCCATTGCAGGCCGTCGTCAGGGGAGTTATCGTTGAGGTCGGACCAACCATCGCCGTCTCTGTCAGGGCAGCCGAAGCGATCCTCGGTCGAGTTACCCGGTACGTTGGGGCACTCGTCAGGTTCGTTGGCCGGTGCTGGATTATCTCCATATCCGTCGTTGTCGGAATCATCCCACTGTGTGCCGTCCTCAGGGAAGGCGTCGTCCTCGTTGAGTACTCCATCACCATCGATGTCAGGGTCGACGATCCAGTGATAGATACCCTCGTCATCTCGGCCGTGTGCCGAGATGACGTAAACTCCGTTCGGATGCCAGTCGACACCATAGATTGAGCCACAGTTGTTACCCCCTCCAGTGCTGGTGCACCCTCCGGGTCGTGGACCTGACATCGTGTCGACTATGTTGCCCGTGTCAGCATCGAACACCCTCACGCTCGCACCGTCTGATTGGTAGTACGTGAACGACGCAGCCACCTGCGTTGAGTCAGGTGAGAATGTGATGGCGTTGCACGAAGTGGAAGTAGAATAGACCCAACTCTGCTGTCCGCTTGCAACACTGTACATCCTTACCCTCGCACCACTGCTCTCCCACGCCTCGCATGTCGCGAAGGAGTTACCATCGGGCGACCATGCGATGCCGTTGTTGGTTCCGCGGTTTGTATTGATCGAACGGTTCACACTCCAGTCACCGGTGTTGTAAATCCAGACATCCTCTCGCCCTCCAATCAGGATTCGGCTGCTGTCAGGACTCCAATCAACCGAATAGAATCTATCCGCTGAATCTGGGTTGAACGAGGTAATCTCCGAGCCGTTCATCGAGTTGAAAATCTGCACTTCGCCGTTGGTTCCTTGATTCCCCGACCTTCCGACGACCACCGCTATCATGGTGCCGTCAGGGCTGAATTCGAGTTCGTTGGGTTGGTCGCCACTGCCGACGTCGGTGCTGGCCGAGAACAGCAGTGAGACGTTGCTTGAGTAGTAGACTCTCAATTCGTCGAGGCCGGTTACCACTCCAACATACATTCCGTCAGGAGACCAACTAACCTCTTGGATGCCGCTGTTACTGAGATCTACCGATTTCAGATTTGTTTTGGTGGCGGTGTCCCAAACTCGCATCCACCCCCCTTCTTCCGAGCTCAGGTATTTACTTCCATCATGATTGAAGAACACGTTGTAGTAATCGTTGTTGTTACTCAGTTGCTCCGCATCTTTCAGGAAGCCGCCGGCCTGAATCGCCCACGGGTCGTTCTTGTCGCTGGTACCGTCACCATCCCTGTCTGGACAACCAGTTCGGTCGATGGTACTGTTTCCGGCTGCTACCGGGCAATCATCGACTGAATCGTCTATTCCATCTCCATCTGTGTCCCCTGCAGAGGCAACAGAAAGCACGGAGATGGTGGCCAATAACATGAGCATTATGAGCAAGAGCGAGCGAACCCGACTACGTCGCATATCAGCATCAACCATCATTCTCGGCTCACATATCTCCCAAAAGGGATTGCGGTCGTTCTGCATCAACTCTTCAATGGCTCCTACGGAGCCCGAATCGACGAATAAATGGTGGCAAAAGAGGGAATCATTCAATGGGGGCGGCGCCCGCAAGTGGTCCATATGGCTGACAAGTCGCTGCGGGTGAACATCGCGGTCAACGACCGTATTCTGCTGCACCTGCTGGAGCAGGATCATCTCGCAGACCGCTACATCGTCACTGCGGGAATCACCCGGCCGGGAATCGCCGAGGCGTGCGCTTTGCACCCCCCCAACGTGAGCCGCGCGATGCGCGATCTGCTTCGTGCAGACATGGTCAGTGAACACAGCCGTCAGGTTCGCGGCGATAATCGTCGGCAGAAGACTTGGCAGTTGACGGAGGCGGGTCGCGATGAAATCCGCACGCGGCTGCAGAGTTTGAGAACAACCAATGTGCTAATTCGCGACAAGGAGAGCGACCTGCTGGAAGTTCCCGCCGGAGAAGCCGCCGAGCGACTGGACAGCTCACTCACTCTGTTGCAGGTCCTGATGCTCGCCATGGTTGAGGGCATCCTGCAGTATGGGGATATCCGACTTGGTCATATTGAACGAGGAGAGGAGGACCAACCTCCACCTGGCCGACTGCTGATGCTCGCTGGAGCCCACTCCACCTACCACATTCGAGCACCAACCACACGAATGGTTCACGGAAGAGAGAGTGAACGGGCAGAACTGGATGAATGGTTCACCGGCCACGAGCCGTGCATGGTGGTCAGCGGCATCGCTGGGTGTGGCAAGACGACTCTGGTGTCGGACTGGCTTAACGCGCGACTCGATGAGGAACCAAATCTGCGGGTCATGTACTACCCCTGTCAACCATGGGACAGCGCACTCGGCCTAGCCACGAGTTTGTTGCACAGACTAGGAATCGACTCGAAGGGCGATACTCCATGGGACCCTTATGGCATCCTCGAATCTCTGCCTCTCAGCCCGGGTGGAAAGTTCGACATCGATCTCTACCGCCGCCGCCTCACGGCTTACATGACGGACCCGGAGAAGTTGCGTGAACGGGTGTTCGAGGAATATGAGGACATCTCTGACAAGCCTCCGTACATCCTGCTGGTGCTAGATGACGTACACAATATCGAAGCTGACGCTGCGCACCTACTCGGGGCACTGATGCAGGTAGCATCACAGTCACCGCTGCGCATGATGCTGATTTCCAGGACTAAATTGTCGTTCTACGACCGGCGCGACGTGCATACGCGAGATTTGGTCAATGAGGTCTCTCTCTCAGGCCTCACTCTCGAGGAATGTGAGGAATGGATGGCGACATTCGATGCCACTGATCCACCCGACGCCACGGAAGTACACCGGTTGACAGGTGGACATCCGCTGGCACTCGAACTGTTGGAATTGTATGGAAACGTCGTACACGGAGACTGGATGCGCTTCCTCGACGAGGAGATTCTCGATGTGCTTCCCACCGAGCATCGCGACCTGCTGGCCTACCTAGCGGTGGCTACACGACCGGTGTCATGGCCTGTGCTGGCTGAGGCAGCTGGGCTTGAGGGTGAGCCGCCAAGAGCGTTGCTCGAGCGGGGTCTTGTCGTCGAACTCGCTGAAGGTCTGTGGCTGCACGAGGCGATGCGCGAACGACTGCTCAGAGAAGTTGGCGAAGCCATGGACGAGCGCAAGGCGAAACTCGAAGCTGCACTCGAAGCATGAGTTCAGGACATGTGCCTGTCAAGCCATTCGTCGAATCCCGGCTTCTGCATGGCGCCGGACACCTGGTCAACTGCTTCCCCGTTGTTGAACAGCACGAGAGTCGGAATGCCGCGTACTCCGAAGCGTCCTGGTGATGCCTGATTGTTGTCGACGTTCACCTTGGCAATAGTCAGGTCATCTCTCTCCGAAGCTAATTGCTCGAGTACCGGGGCAATCGCCTTGCACGGCCCGCACCAAGGAGCCCAGAAGTCTACCAGCACCCATCCTCCAGCCCCAGTCACCTCATCGAATGTCGCGTCCGAAGCCTCTAGAATTCTACCAGCCATCTCAATCTCTCCGTAGGCACGTGACCCCGTCGAGCAGCCCTATTAACCTGCCTTTGGGGACTTGGCCATACGAGGTGCGCCGAGGTATGGAATGCTTGAGAACCGAAGCGCTCTGGGCCGTGTCAGGAGAGTGAGCGCGTGATTATCTGTCCGAGTATCCTGACAGCGGATTTCTGTCGGTTGGGAGAGACTCTAGAGGAAGCTGTCGCGGCGGGAATAGAATGGATTCATCTAGAC